>ONLM01000096.1 GCA_900318695.1 uncultured Eubacteriales bacterium
AAGAAGGATGACGAGGCACTCCATTTTGACAAGTTCCCGGAGTGGGCCAAGGTTCTGGAAGATCTGCAGAAAGACATCAAGAAATATTATGACAGCAACAAGGGCAAGAAGGCCGGCGTGGATATGCCGGGCTTTGATTCCATTGCGCTTCATATGTGGCATATTTATACCGGCGGCCTTCGTCAGATGGACGATGGCACCTGGATCGCATCCAACATTGATCTGGCTAGAAATCTGGCAGAGAATGCTCTGGACAGCTATGACTGGACCGGTTCGTTGGGCATCAATACCGCAAGCGGTGATGCAGCGGCACAGGCCGGCGGTCTCCATACTGTACTCGGTGCCATGTGGCCGCGTACACATTCCTATCAGAATGGTGCACCTCTGATCGAAGCGCTTCGCTCTGCTGCAGAGAAGGAAGGTGTACAGATCTATACAGAGACTGCAGGAAAGACACTGATCCAGGATAAGGATGGCAGAGTCGTTGGCGTGAATGCAGAGAAGGCGGATGGCACAAAGGTAACGCTCAATGCAACCAAGGGTGTTGTTCTGGCATGCGGCGGTTACTGTGCAAATCCGGCCATGGTAAAGAAGTACGATAAGTACTGGGGCAATGATCTGAGCGACCACACACTGACGACAAACGTTGGTACCAATACCGGCGACGGTATCGTTATGGCACAGGAAATCGGTGCAGGAACCGTAGATCTGGGTGTAGCACAGATGATGCCGTCTTCTTCACCGATCAAGGGAACCATGACCGATGGTATCTGGGCAGATGCCTCCGAGCAGATCTGGATCGACGGCAAGGGTAACCGTTTCGTCAATGAGTATGCCGAGCGTGATGTTCTGGCCAAGGCATCCCTCAAGCTGGACGATGGCATTTTCTACATTATCTATGCAGGCTCCGGCAGACCGGAAGACGGCAAGTGCGAAGGCGTAAAGCTGGATGATAAGGCATTCGGCGGAACCGTACAGAACTTCATTGATAACGGACATATTTTCTACGGCTCGAACCTGAAAGAGCTTGCGGAAGCAAGCCAGAAGTCTGCAGGCGGCGCCGCACCGGCCTTCACAGAGGAAGCACTCCGCAATACCATTGAAAAGTACAATTCCTACGTTGTAAATCAGGAAGATCCGGATTTCGGCAAGGAAGTCATTAATGGTTACATTGATCTGGAAGCCATTGAGAAGGATCCGAATGTGGGCATTGCCATTTCACCGAGAAAGGCTTCTCTCCATCACACGATGGGTGGCATCACCATCAATACAGATGCGCAGGTACTCACAGAGGATGGAAAGCCGATCGATGGTCTTTATGCAGCCGGTGAGGTTACAGGCGGCATTCATGCCGGCAACCGTCTGGGCGGTAATGCGATCGCAGATATCTTTACTTACGGACGTATCGCAGGAAAGAACATTGCGGCAGCAAAGTAAGGAAACAGAACCAATTAAAAAATTCTGCATGGTCCGAGCAATATATGGAAAGACAAAAGGCCTTTTCTGGTATATAATAAAAAGCAACAGGAGCATTTTAAAAATGCGGTAACAGTACGTGATGAAAAATAGAAACAGGAAAGGAGTCGAAACGATGGCAAATCCGTATGCAGGAACAAAAACAGAAAAAAATTTGTGGGAAGCATTTGCGGGCGAATCCCAGGCCAGAAACAAATACACCTACTTTGCTTCTGTTGCTAAAAAGGCAGGGTATGAGCAGATTGCGGAATTGTTTCTAAAGACCGCGGAAAATGAGAAGGAACATGCCAAGCTCTGGTTTAAGGCATTAGGACAGCTCGGGACGACGGAAGAAAACCTGCTGCATGCTGCAGAAGGTGAAAACTTTGAGTGGACCGATATGTATGAACGCATGGCAAAGGATGCGGAGGAAGAGGGTTTTACCGAACTCGCAGAGCAGTTCCGTGGTGTTGCCGCCATTGAGAAAATGCATGAAGAACGGTATCGTGCGCTGCTGAAAAATGTAGAGGCTATGGAGGTATTCAAAAAAAGCGGTGTGACCGTTTGGGAATGCCGGAATTGCGGACACGTGGTCATTGGCACGGAAGCACCGGAAATCTGCCCGGTATGTAAACATCCGAAGGCGTACTTTGAGGTGCGCAAGGAAAATTATTAATTTGGTTTTGCGAACATTTTTCCACATAGAAATCCCCGCGGCTGTTACGAAGATTCGTAATAGACCGCGGGGATTCCGCATATAGGACTCGAAGCCGTTTAGCCGGCCTGGCCCAGAACATTGCCAAGCTTTGCTTCCTTGATGCCGTGCTTCTCGGCGAAGCCGGTCAGGATCAATGTCAAAGCACCGTCGCCGGTTACGTTGCATGCAGTACCAAAGCTGTCCTGTAGTGCAAAAATGGTGAGCATCAGTGCCGTACCGGTCTCATCGAAGCCCAGAACGCCGGTAATGAGACCCAGAGATGCCATAACGGTACCACCCGGAACGCCCGGTGCGCCAATGGCAAAGATGCCGAGCAGCAGGCAGAACAGGATCATTTTGCTAACCGGTGGAAATTCGCCGTACAGCATTTTGGAAACCGCCATGACAAAGAAGGTTTCTGTCATAACAGAACCGCAGAGATGGATATTTGCAAACAGAGGAATACCAAAGTTTACCAGATCATCACGAAGCGTAGGCTCGGATTTGCGGGCACACTGAAGTGCTACGGACAGGGTTGCCGCGCTGGACATGGTACCGACCGCCGTCATGTAGGCAGGACCGTAATTTTTGACGATGTTCCAGCCGTTGCGTCCGGAATAGGCGCTTGCAACAGAGTAAAGCAGTGTCAGCCAGATATAATGTCCCAGCATAACGATCAGAATAATGATCAGGAAGATCGGAAGCTGCTTTGTAATACTGCCTTCATAGGCCAAAGTGCAGAAGGTGCAGCCGATCAGAATAGGAAGAACCGGGATCAGAAAACGGGTAACGATGCTGAGCACGATTTTCTGAAATTCTTCCAGCAGAGTGGTTGTCGCCGTGGCGTGATTCCAAACAGCGGAAAGGCCGACGCAGACAGAAAAGAACAATGCGGTCATAACAGACATGATCGGCGGGATATCCAGCTTAAAGACGACGGACGGAAGTTCTTTTAGACCTTCGACATTCGGATTGATATTCAAATGCGGCAGAATGCCGAATCCGGCGCCGGTCGCAAAGAATGCGGCACCGATGGAGGATACATACGCAATGCACAGTGCCACGGCAAGCATCTTTGAAGCATTATTGCCCATCCTCGTGATGGAAGGAGCAATGAAACCGATGATGATCATCGGTACACAAAAGCTGATAAACTGACCGACGATGTATTTTACGGTCACAATGATGTTGAGAAGGCCCATGACAAACGGGGTATCTCCCGCGCCGTTCAGCCAGAGACCGATCACAAGACCTGCGATCAGCGCGCATAAAAGCTTAAATGGTAAGCTATGAATAAAACCTTTCTTTTCCATACCAGAGTGTCTCCCCTATTTTTTTAGTCCGGACAAAATTTTCTCGTCCGGCTGTTTGACCGGCACAGTATCTGCTTTCTGCATAAAGGATGCCGTGCCGTCCCCCATTTTCCCCGATATCCCCAGGGGGATTCAGGATTTGTCTTCCAATATACGGATCATCACCTCCATTCATAAATATGCGAAGAAGTTGTCTGCCCTACCGGAGTTGTTACGCTCCAGCAGAGCAGACATAACTTAAAGAATTACTATACCTTGATGATAACATGACTTCGCTTGGTACACTATATTAAATAGGGACGAAAAAGAAGAATTTTTATTGGCGTAATGCACAATTTGGCACGTTGAAGCGTCATAATAGTTAAACAGAATATACAAATGGCAAGTGTGGAACCCGAAGAAGTGGTATCAGTGGTATCGTGGGATGTATCGTGCGCGATACAATGGTTGACGAGACATTCATAGAATGCTAAAACTCCATAAGACAGAAGATTGCCGGATGGCAGATTTACGAATGAAAGCCGGCCGGCTGCAAAAATTAGTATGGAAGGTATTATGGAATTTCAAGAATATGTAGAGCACTATGCTGCTGCGGAAAAGGCAGTGCCGTATTTTTTTGTTTGCTTCGCCGCGCTGATTGTAGTTATGGGCATAATCCTTGCGATTGCCCGAATCCGGAAGGAAAGAGATCCGGATTTGGAAGAAGACGCATATCAGAATCATGATCATGCAGGGGATATATGGCAGGAGAGTGATGCATCGGAGCCGGATAAAGAGGAACCGTATGAAACCATTCCGATCCGGAGTCATTCGCGCCGTCGGCTTAGCACCAGACGGCAGCCGGTCGATGTCCGACCGTATGTTTTTATCGAGTCTTTTTATGAAATGGCGTTTGCCAGTACGGCGGTTTTGCTGCTTCTGAGCCTATACTATATTATCAATGACCGTGTCAATCTCCGTACGGTACATCGTTTCTGGGATGATTATAAAGATTGGATTCTCGTTGCATTTCTGATGGTTTCCATGCTTTTGAACCGTATTTTTGACCGGGTTCTCGTTCGTCTTCGCCGGATCGATGCGAAGCAGCGTGCCAGCATCCGGCTCATGAGTTCGATTTACGTCATTTTAATCCTTGTCTACATCCGCTTTATTTATCAGAGTATGAATTACGGCAGTATTATCATTTATTTTGTCATGATGGTTTTGGGCCGTCTGTTCTATTTTGACGTTACCTGGGAAGGGTTCCGGAGTGATGTATCCGGACTGTGGAAAAATATGCCGATCCTGTTTCTGATGATTGCCTATTCCGCATTTACCGTTTGGTATGGCTTTCACAGTCATTTTCTCTGGAAGTCCAATGGCGTTCTCGTTTCCACTTTGATTGCCCATCTGTTTATGGATATTGGTATCGTAATTGTGCATCATCTCCGGATTGTAAAGTTGATTCTTCGGTAACTAAAACTGTCAACATTACACAACGAAAGAGTAGTATTTATGGAAATTACCTTTATGACCTATCTCATTGTCTGCCCGCTGGTATTTTTGGCTGGCTTTATTGACGCCATAGGCGGAGGCGGGGGACTGATCTCTCTGCCGGCCTATCTTCTGGCCGGGCTTCCGGCCCATATGGCCATTGGCACCAATAAATTATCGAGCTCCTTTGGCACCACAGTGGCCACGCTCCGATTCATAAAACAGCGGCTCGTAAACTGGAAACTGGCGGTACCATCGGTTTTGGTGGCTATTTTGGGGTCCAGCCTTGGAGCGCGTTGGAGCCTTCTTGCATCGGAGCACGTCCTTGTGATGGTGCTGGTGGTGATCCTTCCCATGACTGCGTTCATTGTATTGAATCGGAGATTGTTCCGGGAGCACACCGAAGAATGCGTGAAGCTGGATCGACGGACCTATGCCACTGCCTTGAGCGCAGCCTTTCTCATTGGCGGGTACGATGGCTTTTACGGGCCTGGCACCGGCACCTTTTTGATTATAGCCTTTACGATTTTTGCCCGTCTCGGAGTACGTTCGTCCAATGCACATGCCAAGGTGATCAACCTCACCACCAATATTACCTCTCTGGTGATTTTCCTTCTGCATGGGCAGGTGCTTCTTCTGGTGGGGATTCCAGCGGCGATCTGCAATATGATCGGCGGCTATCTGGGAGCCGGACTGGTAATGAAAAACGGCATGAAGGTAGTGCGGCCGTCCATTATCATTGTGCTGATCCTGCTGGCCTGCAAAGTGGCTGGGGATTACCTCTGGTAAAGAAGACAACACAAAAACTACAGAAAAATTCACAATATGGGATCGACGTAATCATGCGTCCCATGCCTCTGACAGCAGCGCATCGGATGATCATGACGACCGCCATTCCAGCGGCTGGTATCCAATACTCTCTTTAGTGGAAAAACCACGAAAGAGAGTATTTTTTTCGCTGGTTTCCTTCACTTTGAGATATTGGCACTTAGATTTGACTACTCAAACGGAGTATTTTACTATATTATGATGCAAGAGAAAAAAGTGCAAAGTCTTGGACCTGCATATGTATTACGCAGATAGAAAATCAGATTCATTGGGAATCAGACTATAACAGCAAACAAAAACTCCAGCAGCATAAAGGAGAACTATATATGAAACAACGACTTGCGGATTACATCGCACAGAAACTCGTAGAAAACGGTATTACTCAGAATTTCAGC
Organism: uncultured Eubacteriales bacterium; assembly: GCA_900318695.1. Classification (GTDB taxonomy): domain Bacteria; phylum Bacillota; class Clostridia; order Lachnospirales; family Lachnospiraceae; genus Oribacterium. The sequence goes on from ONLM01000096.1 coordinate 6,162, forward strand.
GTCACCGGAGGCGGTGCCATGCATTTAAATGATGCCTTCGGCCATCAGCCGGGAATGCATACCCTGTATCAGCATCATGAGCAGGCCTGCGCCATGGCGGCCGAATCCTATGCCCGTATTTACAACCGACCGGCGCTGCTTTGTGTCACCTCGGGTCCGGGCGGCACCAATGCCATCACCGGTGTGCTGGGAGCCTGGCTGGACTCGATTCCCATGATTGTCATTTCCGGACAGGTTCGCTATGACAATACCGCCCGTTGGGCCATGGAGCAGAATGGCGTAGAACTCCGCGCAAGGGGCGATCAGGAATTTGATATCGTAAAATCCATATCCTGCATGTGTAAATATGCAGAAATGCTTACGGAT
>ONLM01000186.1 GCA_900318695.1 uncultured Eubacteriales bacterium
AGATGCTTATCGTCGAGTTGTATTCAAAATAATTAGCCTGCAATAAAGGAGGCATTGCATGTTCGATTTTGAGAAACCAAACATTGAAATTGTTGAAATTTCTGATGACAAGAAGTATGGCAAGTTTGTTTGCGAGCCTCTGGAAAGAGGTTACGGTACAACTCTTGGCAATGCTTTGAGACGAATCATGCTTTCATGCTTGCCTGGTTCAGCTGTATCTCAGGTGAAGATCGATGGTGCGGACCATGAATTCTCAAATCTTCCGAATGTAAAGGAAGATCTTACTGAGATCATCATGAACGTAAAAAGTCTCGCAATCAAGAACACATCGTCCTCCAATGACCCGAAGGTAGCGTATATTGATTATGTTGGTGAGGGGGAAGTTAAGGCATCCGATATCAAGGTTGATTCTGATATCGAGATCCTTAACCCTGACCAGGTAATCGCTACATTGACCGGTAAGGATGCCAAGCTCTATATGGAACTCACCATTACTACGGGCGTTGGCTATGTTGCAGCAGATCGTGAAAGCCAGGATCTTCCAGTTGGAGTTATTCCGGTAGACGCGATTTATACACCTGTTGAACGTGTAAATATGAGTGTGCAGAATACTCGTGTCGGTAATATGACAGATTACGATAAGCTCACTCTTGACGTTTTCACAAATGGTACCGTTGCACCAGACGATGCAGTATCAGAAGCAGCAAAAATCATTTCAGAGCATCTTACTCTGTTCATCAACCTTTCCGAAACTGCTCAGGAAACTGAGATCATTGTCGAGAAGCCGGATGATGAGAAGGAAAAGGTACTTGAGATGAATATCGACGAACTGGAGCTTTCCGTTCGTTCTTATAATTGCCTTAAGAGAGCCGGTATTAATACCGTTCAGGAACTTACATCCAAGACTCCTGAAGATATGATGAAGGTTAGAAACCTTGGTCGTAAGTCTCTTGAGGAAGTACTCGCAAAACTTAGAGAATTAAATCTCGGCCTTGCTTCTAAGGATGATTGATTTTATATCAATCGTTATTAGAACCTGAAATCTGTAAAAAGCTACAGACGCCGGGATGCCAAACCGATAAGACTAAAAAGCACGGTGGAAGGGAATTTATTATGGCAAAGTATAGAAAATTAGGCAGAGAGTCAGCTCAGAGACAGGCTATGCTCCGCGCACTCGCTACTAACGTAATTAACCACGGCAAGATCTTCACAACAGAGGCTCGTGCTAAGGAAGTACGTAAGAAGGTTGAGAAGCTGATCGCTCTCGCTGTTAAGGAAAAGGACAACTTCGAAGAAGTTACCGTTATGGCCAAGGTTGCTCGTAAGGATGCTGATGGCAAGCGTGTTAAGGAAGTTGTTGATGGCAAGAAGCAGACTGTATATGATTCTGTAGAGAAGACAATCAAGAAGGATAAGCCTTCAAGACTTGCTGCTCGTCGTCAGATCAATGCTTACCTCTATGACGTAACAGATGTTCCTACATCTAACGCTGGTAAGAAGAGAAACACTAAGAAGGTTGATCTTGCTACAAAGCTTTTTGATGAGTATGCACCTAAGTATGCTAATCGTAACGGTGGTTACACAAGAATCGTTAAGGTTGGTCTTAGAAAGGGTGATAACGCTATGGAGGTTCTTCTCGAGTTAGTTTAATTCGAGAGCCTGGCGTTCCTATTAAAATGCCTTGAAACAGGTTGAGATAGAAATATCTCAACCTGTTTTTTTATGTATAAGAGCAGATGATATACTTAGAAGATGGAATAAAAGTAAATAATATGTAAGCGCTCATCTATGGAATAATTGCATGATATTGTGTACAATGAAGATGGATGGAAAATAAATGTAAAGTTTTGTGCTTTGTGGAAAAAAACATCCATAAAAGAGAAAAGCATACAAGAAAAAGAAAATAGATCATAAACAAATATTTAAAGAAAAATTTTATTTGGCATACGAACGTATAAGGGAGATGAGCGGAAAATGAGGATTAACATGCACTGGAAAAACGTAAAAGTGATCTTTGCTATCATGATCCTTGGAATTATGTTTGCAGCTACGGCCTTTGCATATGATACCAGAGTCCGGATTTCATCGGTGCGAATCACGGTGGATGATTCGCTTCGGAAGATGACCTATGATGATCTTATGGAACTTCCGGATATAAACGAAAATGAATTTTCAACACCGGAAAACGGGCAGTATGAGGTTGAAGGAGCGAATTGGTATAACAGTGCAAGTGAAATTACCGTTGGTTCACAACCACAGATTGAAATTTTTCTGACGGCGCAGGAGAAAGAAAAATCGGATGGCTGGAGTCGAATTTATTATTTTGGTGGTTCGTATAACAGCAGTAATGTGCACATCTCCGGTGGAACATTGGTTTCCGCCAATATGGTAAATTCTTACGAATTAAGAGTAGTTATTCGCTTAAACGGTGTCGAAGGACAGTATGGAATGCCGAATGATCTGCAATGGTCTTCCGGTGTGTTTGGCACGGCGGTTTGGTCAGCGCCATATAATACTTCTGGATTCTATGAAGTGTCCGTACTTCGTGAGAATCATAGTGTCGGTAAAATCACCACAAACCAGACAAGCTGTAATCTCTATCCTTGGATGAATAAAGCCGGCAATTATTCTTTTTCCGTTCGTACGATTCCGTATACACAGGATCAGAAAAAAGCGGGTAAAAAATCCGAGGAAAATATGTCCGAGGAATTGTATGTGAATGAGCAGAGTGTTTCCAATGGACAGGGACAGAATACAAATCAGATCATAGGAACCTATAACTCCACAGACGGTTCGGCATCCGGCTATACACAGCAGCAAAATGCAACACAATATACCGTGTATAATGCAGATACCGGTGCGGTTTCCAATATGTTTCAGAATGGTTACACGGGCACGGCGGTCCTTGATGGCGTGACGATCGGAACCGGCGGTGCAAGTCAGGCCGGATGGTATCAGAATAACGGAATATGGTATTTCCGGAATCAATATGGCCAAAATGTGACCAATGACTGGCTTCTCTATAATAATCGCTATTATCGATTGGATTCCGATGGGCATATGCTTACCGGCTGGTATCAGGGTCAGAATGGCATATATTATTTTGGAACTAGCGGCGCATTAAAGACCGGTTGGGCAGAAATCAATGGAGACTGGTATTACTTTAATCCGGCGAATGGCAGCAATCTGGGACTTCGTTATACGAACCAGATTGTATCGGTCAATAACCGCAAATACTATTTTGATCATGAAGGAAAAATGCGAACCGGATGGATTTCTGTGAAGGATCAGAATGGAATTGATCAATTCTATTATTTCTATCCAAAGACCATTACATCCGGCAATGATTATGGATATATGGCCGTGAATACAACGGTACTGGGCAGCTACAGAATGGCGGAAGATGGCCATTGGATCCGCAGTTAAAAGATTTTAACAGGTGAAACGGAGCCCGCATTTATCAAATTTAGATACAGAACTTGAAATCCCGCAGAAACATTGCACTTTTCTGCGGGATTTACTATACTTCTAGAGACTTACATGAACGGCTGCATTCAAAAGAAAAGCGGGAAGAAGTCAGTCTATACGGAATTATGATTTGAGTCACAAGATTCGAAATCAGGCTTTTTGAGAAGCAACACGTTGAAAGGATTATATCTTGAAGATTATTAAAGCGTTACATCTTGCATATGAATATGTGCGAAAAGATGAAAATGATAAAGTGGTCGAGCAGACACGTGCGCTTGACGACGTAAATATAGAATTAGAAGAGGGCAGCTTTGTCTGCATTCTGGGACATAATGGATCCGGAAAGTCAACATTGGCGAAATTGATCAATGGTTTAAATCTTCCGAGCGAGGGTACCATGCTTGTAAGCGGACGTGATACCAAAAAAGATGAGGATCTTTGGGAAATCCGTAAGGAAACCGGCATGGTTTTCCAGAACCCGGATAACCAGATCATTGCATCGGTAGTGGAAGAAGACGTTGGATTTGGTCCGGAAAACATAGGCGTACCGACAAAGGAAATATGGACCCGTGTAGATAAGGCACTCCATGCAGTTGGCATGCAGGCATATCGCATGAAGTCACCAAATCGACTTTCCGGTGGTCAGAAGCAGCGTGTGGCGATTGCCGGAACCATGGCAATGATTCCAAAGTGCATTGTACTGGATGAACCGACGGCGATGTTGGATCCGAGCGGCCGCGCAGAGGTTATTAAGACGGTACGGGAACTGAATCGTGAAGAACATGTTACCATCGTATTGATCACCCATTATATGGAAGAAACCGTAGGTGCGGATCGAATCATCGTAATGGATCAGGGCAAGGTGGTTATGGACGGCACACCGAGAGAAGTGTTCCGAAATGTGGAAGAGCTGAAGGCAATTCGCATGGATGTGCCGGAGGTTACGGAACTTGCATGGAAGCTTCGGAAGAAGGGACTGGATGTGCCGGAAGCGGTGCTGACAAGAAAGGAACTGATTGAATCACTTGCAGCGCTTCTGCCGAAGCAGGTCGATATTGATCCGGATTTTGTTAAAAAGGCGCCGGAACATATGACCATCAGCGATCCGGTAATGAAAGTGGAAAAGCTGAGCCATGTTTATCAGCAGGGAACCGCGATGGAGAGCTATGCGCTGAAAGATGTGAATTTTGAAATCCAGCGCGGGAGCATTGTCGGATTCATAGGGCACACAGGATCCGGAAAATCAACGCTGACGCAGCATCTTGATGGTCTTCTGAAGGCGACGGACGGACGTATTCTCGTGAAATTTCGTGATAATGACGGGCTTTTAAAGAATGAGAAAGACATTAAAAAGCCAAAGCATGGAGAGACCAATGAACCTGTCCTGACCGATGACGGCTTCTATAATATTTATGCACCGGGCTTTAACATGAAGCAGCTCCGGTTTAAAGTCGGTCTGGTATTCCAGTATCCGGAGTATCAGCTTTTTGAAATAGATGTAATTTCGGATGTTATGTATGGACCGAAAAATCAGGGCCTTTCGGATGAAGAGGCACGTGTACGCGCTGAAAAGGCGCTGGATATGGTCGGCCTCGGAAAAGAATTTTATGAGAAGTCGCCGTTTGAATTATCCGGTGGACAGAAGCGAAGAGTTGCCATTGCGGGTGTACTTGCTATGGAACCGGAAGTGCTTATTCTGGATGAACCGACGGCCGGTCTGGATCCGGCAGGACGTGATGACCTTTTCCATACCATTCATGAATTGCA
>ONLM01000067.1 GCA_900318695.1 uncultured Eubacteriales bacterium
ATCCGGGAAAAACATATACGATTAAGTATGGTGGAAAGACGTATAAAATATCCCAACCAAAAAGTAGGAGAGTATATCCTTTTATAGTAGATTAGGCTGGAAGCCCTGTGAACATCATTTCACAGGGCTTTTTCAATAAAAATATTTTCCGTCTCACAATTTTACACAGATTTTACATAACTATGTGCATACATTTTACTTACAAATTCTATTCTAAGAATTGGCGAAGAATAGAATGAGAGAGGGATTTGTATGGACATTTTTAGTGTATTGAATATGATTGGCGGCTTATCGCTTTTTCTGTATGGCATGAGTGTCATGGGAGACGGACTCTCCAAAATGGCCGGTGGTAAGCTGGAAGCGATACTTGAAAAGCTTACGAAAAAACGGATTTTTGCAGTATTGCTTGGAGCCGGAGTTACAGCTGTTATACAGTCTTCATCCGCTACCACCGTTATGGTAGTAGGTTTTGTCAATTCGGGAATTATGAAACTGTCACAAGCGGTAGGCATTATCATGGGTGCTAACATTGGTACGACCGTCACATCGTGGATGTTATCCCTTACGGGAATCAAGGGAAGTACCATTTGGTTACAGCTGCTGAAGCCTTCTTCTTTTTCACCGGTGCTTGCAGCGCTTGGCATTATTTTTTTGATGACGAGTAAGGGTGAATCCAAAAAGAAGGATGTAGGAGGCATATTACTTGGCTTTGCCATTTTGATGTTTGGTATGGAAACCATGAGCGGGGCCGTAGCCGGACTTGCAGAGATTCCGGCTTTTACCAGAATGATGACGGCATTCAGCAATCCGTTGCTTGGATTGATCGTTGGTGCTGTTCTGACGGCAATCATCCAGAGTTCATCCGCTTCTGTAGGTATATTGCAGGCGTTATGTGCGACCGGTGCCGTTCATTATTCTGTGGCTGTTCCAATTATCATGGGACAGAACATTGGAACATGCATAACCAGCATTATCTCTTCCATTGGAGCGAATAAAAATGCAAGAAGAGCAGCTATGATCCACTTGTATTTCAATCTTATAGGTACAACCATATTTATGGTTGTATTTTATTCCATAAATGCAGTTGTAGATTTCGCTTTTTTGGGTCAATCGGCGAATGCAGCAGGTATAGCTGTGATTCACAGTCTTTTTAATATAGGCGCGGTGCTTTGTCTGTTCCCGTTTTCTGATGGACTTGTGAAACTGGCAGAACTTACGATACCAGGGGATAGTGAAAAAGAAGTTCCGGAAGAAAGCAATGTATATATTGATGAGAGATTTCTTGAGAGCCCGGCTTTTGCGATGGAATTATGCAGGGCAAAAGCAAGAGAGATGGCAGAACTTGTTCAAACATCCATCGGGCTGGCAACAGAGGCTCTTTTAGATTACAATCCTGACGGAGTAAAAGAGGTTGAAAGACTTGAACCGGTGGTTGATCAATATGAAGATGTACTTGGTTCCTACCTTGTGACATTATCAAGTAAGAATATCTCGGTGGAAGACAGCAGGAGCATGTCGATTATTTTACACAGTATCAGTGATTTTGAAAGAATTTCCGATCACGCCCTTGATATTGCAAACTCGGCAAAAGAGATGCATAAGAAGGAATTATCTTTTTCGCAGCCTGTAAGGCGTGAAATTGCGGCAATCAACAGTGCAGTGATGGATATTTGCACGTTGACAGTAGATTGCTTTTGCAAGGATGACAATGAGAAAGCAACACATGTAGAGCCGTTGGAGGAAGTAATCGATACTCTTACGAAGCGGATCAAAGAGAATCATATAAAACGGCTCAAAAAAGGAAAAAGTTCAATTGAGATGGGCTTTGTTCTGGAAGATATTTTGACGGGGTTGAAAAGAGTTTCCGATCATTGTTCCAATATTGCGTTAGAGCTTATTACGAGCTACGATAATGATTATAGTACACATGAATATTATAAGAATTTTTCTGATGAAGAGCGGGCTTCGTTTTATAATGAATATGAGAAGTTACTCAAACAGTATCCATTAACGAAGAAAGAAATAAAGAAACTGGAAAAGGCAGAGTAGGATCATGGCACTGATTTTTATTATCGAAGATGATGACAGTATAAGGGAAATAGAAGAATTTGCCCTCATGAATGCAGGACATAAAGTGTTGGGATTTCGTTGTGCGAAGGATTTTTACAAAAAATTAGAGGACGTAATTCCCGACTTATGTCTGATTGATATCATGCTTCCGGATCAAAACGGGAATGAGATTGTAAGGCATCTGCGTAGAAAAGCGGACACAAAGAAATTGCCGATTATCATGGTGACGGCTAAAACATCAGAGCTGGATCTGGTCAAGGGCATTGAGGATGGGGCAGATGACTATATTAAGAAACCGTTTTCTGTTATGGAACTTATTTCAAGAGTCAAAGCATTACTCAGAAGAACTTCATCGGATGAAGTAAAAGAATTATGCCTGGACGGGCTCATTGTAAACAATGCGAAACATGAGGTCTCCATTGCTGGAAAGCCGGTTGAATTAACATACAAAGAGTATAAGTTACTGTCGCTGTTCATTGCCAATCGTGGAATTGTGCTGACCAGAGACATAATGATGGATGAGGTCTGGGGAACCGATTACGCAGGTGAAACAAGAACAATTGATATGCATGTAAAAACGCTTCGTCGAAAGCTTGGAGCATATGGTTCCAGAATCAAAACCATTAGAAATGTGGGTTATGTGATCGAATGAAAAACAAAATCAATAAAAGACTGGCTGCAATTGCTGTTCTTGCAGTCATTGCCACAGTGGTAGGAACTACAATTATATACTATGGTTTGTTTCAGAGACAGGTGCGGGACGACTTGTCTGTCAGTGCCAAACTTTTAAAGGATACACATTATTTTGAGTCGGTTCAAATTGATACAGATGCGATCGATTTATCTACGGATATCGAAGAATTACGTGTTACCTGGGTCGCAAAGGACGGAACGGTTCTTTACGATAATGATGCTTCGGCAGATCTTTTGTCCAATCATAATGACAGGCCGGAGATACGGGAAGCGTTTACGGATGGCGTGGGCGAAGCCATTAGAAAATCCGATACGATGAACAAGAATACCTTTTATTATGCTGTTCTTTTAGATAATGGAACGGTACTTCGGGTAGCAACGGATGCGCAAAGTCTTTTGTCTGTTTTTGTTTCCGTGGCTCCTGTTATCACTTTGATCATTTTAATTATTATTACAGTGTGCGTAGTGATTTCGCATTTACTTACAAAACAGCTGTTAAAGCCGATAGAAGTCATGGTTTCCAATCTGGAAAATTCGGATTATGAATCCCCATACAAGGAACTGGATCCTCTTTCTGAAATGCTAAGATCCCAGCATGCAGATGTGCTTGCGGCTGCGAAAGCCAGACAGGATTTTACGGCAAATGTATCCCATGAGTTAAAGACACCTCTGACAGCAATTTCCGGTTATGCAGAACTGTTGGAAGGCGGTATGGCCGCCGAAGAAAAGCGGACACATTTCTATCAGGAAATCCGAAAAAATGCAGATAGATTGCTTGCTCTGATCAATGATATTATTAAGCTCTCAGAACTTGACCGGGTGAATCATGAGCTGGCGTTTGAAACCATAGATTTATATGAGGTGGCGCAAGACTGTGTGAATGAATTATCCGTCAGCGCAAAGCTTAAGGATATTACAATCGACATGGAAGGCAGTGGAAGTGTCATACATGGGAATAAAGAATTGATAAAGGAACTGATTGAGAACCTGATTCAAAATGCTGTCAGATATAATAATCCGGGTGGAAAGGTTATGGTATCCGTTCAGACGATGGGCAATATTAACTGCCTGATTGTAAAGGACAATGGAATTGGAATTCCTGCAGCGGATCAGCAGAGAGTGTTTGAAAGATTCTATCGGGTGGACAAAAGCAGATCCAAAGCCACAGGCGGTAC
>ONLM01000069.1 GCA_900318695.1 uncultured Eubacteriales bacterium
AAGTTTGAGGCAGATTTCCAGAAGCTTTCACCGGGAGGAGCGATCTCCTATGTGGAGGTTCCGAATATGCAGAACAATATTCCGGCCGTTCTTTCTGTTATGAAGTTTATCTATAACAACATCATGTATGCAGAGCTGAACACAAAGTCCGATTATTGCGAATGCTGTGGCTATGATGGTGAAATCAAGATTGTGGAGGATGAGTACGGTAAGCTGGTTTGGGAGTGCCCGAACTGCGGCAACCGTGATCAGAACAAGATGTCTGTAGCGAGAAGAACCTGCGGTTACATTGGTACACAGTACTGGAATCAGGGACGTACACAGGAAATTAAAGACCGTGTATTACATCTCTAATGGAGTCGCCATGTTATAACCGGTCGTTTGCTGTCCGAAGAGGGCTCGCCCGAACGAATATCATTTTATAAAAACAAAGGTGGGATACGTTTATAAAGCGGCTCCCACCTTTTTGGAAATAGTAGAACCGTGATAGGAGTACATCATGAATTATGCAGAAATCAAAAAATTTGACATTGCGAACGGACCGGGAGTTCGAGTAAGCCTTTTTGTATCGGGCTGTACGCATAAGTGCCCGGGCTGCTTCAATGAAATTGCATGGCCATTTGACTATGGAGAGAAATTTACGAAAGAGGTTGAGGATGAGATTCTGAAGGAACTTTCTGATTCTGCATATCAGGGCATGACGATACTTGGCGGAGAGCCGATGGACCCGCGAAATCAGCCGGGGATCCTCCCGCTTGTAAGACGGTTTAAGGAACTTTATCCGCAAAAGGATCTTTGGGTTTTTACCGGGTATCTCTATGACCGGGATGTTCTGGGATGGATGAAAAGAGATTTGCCGGCAACCGGAGAACTGCTGCGATATATCGATGTAATGGTGGATGGCCCGTTCATGAAAGATCAGATGGACGTCACTTTACTCTACAAGGGATCCGCTAATCAGCGTACGATTGATGTACAGAAGTCATTGGCGGCAGGAGAAATCGTGCAGTGGGATCCGGGCACCGGGACAACGGTTTCCAGTATGACGCATTTGTAAGATGTGGTCGGGATCATGTTTTTCTGATAAACGTATCGCAGACCTATACAGGATATGGTATGATTATTTAACAACGCGTCAACCTGGAGGCATTACACTATGAAAATTCGCGAAATAAAAAAATATGCAAGACAACAGTTAAAAGGCAATTACACCGCATTAATCGGTGTCGTTGTCCTTACTTTTGTTATGACCCTTTTCTTTGTGGCTGCATTTTTAGGCATATATATTCTGGGGATACTTGGTGTGAAAAATCAGGCAGAGATTTCGGCCATTCATCCTTATGCCGGAACGGTTCTGATCAGTCTTTTTGGTATGATCAGTGCCGCATTGGTATTGCTGTTCATATATCTCATGATTGGAATCAGCCGGGGAATGGTTCTGATGCTGCTTCACATTGCGGCAGGACAGAAGGAATCGGCTTTTCATGTTTTTCGTGGTTTTCATGCCGACGGAGCCGGCTTTAAGAACTATGCCGGCACCACCCTCATTTTGCTGAGTATCACAATAATCCTTTTGATTCCGGAGGTATTGGTTGGATTCAAATTCGGATTTGCTTCCCAGAATTACCGTGTAACCAGCGATCTGGTAACGATCGTAGCTTTTATTGTTTCCATGTTTACGGTACTTGCACTTTTCATTTCAGCACATCAGCCGGAAATGACGCCGATTAAGTGTATCAGAACCTCGGCAATTTTAATGCGGAACCAGAAATGGAAGTATGTAGGTCTTATTTTCAGTTTTATCGGATGGATTCTTCTCTGCATTGTTACGCTTGGTCTGGCTTGTTTTTTTGTTGTTCCGTATATTAGAGAAACCATGGTTGTTTTCTATCTTGACGCGGCTTCGGAAATGTTCCGTAAGGTTGTCGGAACAGAGGAATACCGGAAAGCCGTACAGGAAGAGGCACAAACAGAGGAAGAGTCCTGGTTTAAGTCCGGAGACTATCGAGAAGTTTCCGACACAGAAGCGGCGAATGGTTCATCGCAATACGCCGGCACGGTAAATACAGCGGAAAACAGCAATATGGAACGCCAGGCAGCAGAACCACAGATTCATGCAACAGGTGCAGAGGAAAATAGCAACACGTCGGATGCTGGCGCACCGGTGTATGCAGAAGCATCGGTTAGTGCAGATGTACCGTCGAATCCAGATGCAAAGTCCCATGCAGGTATGCAGATGAACAATGCAGCTTCGGAACCAAAGACGAATGCGACTGCAGTGCAGAGCAAAAAGACCGATACCGATGGTATTCGTAGCTATGAAGAGTGGAAAAAGAGCCACGGAATTACCATTGACAATAATCTGGGAGACATCAAGACCGGAGAAAATGAAAACCATCCGGAAGTAAGATAAGGAGAAATTTCATGAAATGTCCATTCTGTAACGCGGAAGACACCAAGGTAATTGATTCCCGTCCCGCGGATGATAATACGGCTATCCGCCGCAGACGCCAGTGCGAAAGCTGCGGACAGCGGTTTACTACGTATGAAAAAGTCGAGACCATTCCTATGATGGTCATCAAGAAGGATAACAGCCGCGTACCATACGATCGTTCTAAAATCGAAGCAGGCATTGTCCGTTCCTGTCATAAACGTCCGATTTCCACACAGCAGATCAATCAGATTGTGGATGAAATCGAGAATGAAATTTTTTCAAACAATGAGAGAGAAGTGCCGACTTCCCAAATCGGAGAGCTGGTTATGCAGAAGCTGAAAGCGGTGGATCAGGTTGCTTATGTGCGTTTTGCTTCGGTTTATCGTGAGTTCAAGGACATCAATACCTTTGTGGATGAGATCGGAAAGCTTTTAAAATCGCAGGAGTCAAAATAAGGAGAGTTTGCTTGGCACAGAATTTATTTTATCCGGATTATTACATTCCGTCCGTATACCATGTGGATTATGAGAAACTTCATGCCCTTGGTATACGGGCTGTTCTTTATGATATTGACAACACACTGGTGGAACATGACGCTCCGGCGACAGAACAGGCGAAAGCATTGTTTCGGGAGATTGCGGCGGCCGGTTTAAAGGCAGCGATCATCAGCAATAATCATGAGCCACGGGTGAAAAAGCTTGCGGACGCGGTAGGACTTGCTCATTACGTGTATCTGGCGCATAAGCCTATGGCGTCCGGATATCGGAAAGCCTGTGAAATTCTGGGTGTAAGGCCGGAGGAAGCCATGTTTTTCGGCGATCAGATTTTTACAGATATTCTGGGTGCACGAAATGCGAAAATCCCATGTTGCCTTGTAAAACCCATTGGCCCCGAGCTTCTTTTAAAGATCAAATTCAAGCGATGGCTGGAGATGCCGTTACTGCACGCGTACCTGCGAAAGCATTCCATGGGCGCTCCGTTTTTAAAAGTAGATAAGCGGGAAATACATGAAATCGGGTGAACTTGATTTGTACATGTCCCACGGAGGTATAAATGAAAAAGTGTAAGATCATCCTTCCGGTTACAGGAAAAAGTGAAGAGGAAATCCTTTCGCAGGCAAAGGAATGTGCGATTTCTGCGTGTGATGTGGTGGAATGGCGATACGACCTTGCGGAGAATGTCAATCTTCCACAAATGCTGCTACAGCTGAAAGAAATGTTAAATGGAAAAAAGCTTTTGTTCACGATTCGGACAAAACGGCAGGGCGGTGCCTTTCCGGATGATTTGAAGCAGTACTGTGAAAAGATACAGACAGCTGTGGAATACGGAGTCGACTATGTGGATATCGAAGACAGTACGGAGGGAACGGCACAGGAACAGCTGGTTGCAGCAGCGCACAGGAAGAAGGTCAAGGTGATAGCATCCTATCATGACTTTCATGGTACTGATACACAGGAAGGGATACTTCATAAACTTCGGAGCCTTCGGGATACCGGCGCAGATATTGTAAAGACTGCCTATATGCCGACTTCAGCAAAGGACGTGGCAACGCTTCTCTATGCAACAGCAGCGTTTCGTGAAGAAGACCGGGGACAGCATGAACTGATTACCATGTCCATGGGAGAGCTTGGGAAAATTTCCAGAGTCAGTGGCCCGGTTTTTGGCTCGGATTATACATTTGCTGCGCTTAACAGCGTATCTGCTCCGGGGCAGATGCCATTGGAGGATGTGCAAAAAATCCTTGCATACTTTTCATAAAATATTCTTTTCGTTTTGACATCATGTTTAGGACGGGATTGCTGCAAGGCTTACATCACTCGTCCGGAAAGAAGATAGCGGATCATGCATAATCGAAGTAATTTGTATCTCATTGGATATATGGCTTGTGGAAAATCCACTGTAGCCTCCCGCCTTTCAGAAATATTTCATGTAAGAAAGCTGGAGATGGATGAAGTGATCGAAGGCCGTGCCGGGATGAGCATTTCTGAGATTTTTGAAAAATACGGTGAGGAAAAATTCCGGGATTTGGAAACGGATTTTCTGAAGGATCAGATCCGGGACAATATTATTGTTTCCTGCGGCGGAGGAACGCCGCTCCGGGAGGAAAACCGGAAGCTGATGAAGAAAAAGGGAATTGTGATCTATCTTTCGGTACGACCGGAAACCGTCGTGCAGCGATTGGATGTACACCAGACCGGACGGCCTCTTTTAAAAGGGCATGTCGATGTATCTTACATTGAGTCCATGATGGCAAAAAGAGATCCGATATACCGCGCTTTCGCCGATTGCGTGATTGCAACCGACCACCGTGAGATTGATGATATTTGCCGTGATATTATTTCTTTCGTACAGGGAAAAGCATAAAAGTCAAAAAAAGGATTTCCTCAAATGAAGGATGATCATGAGGGATAAATATGGAAATAAAGAAGGGCACTGCCGCAGTAATGCGACGGTGCCCTTCTTTGCTATAAAGTCGCTAAAAGCGGATGCCGTGCATTAAAATAAATATTGACAAATACCCCGCCGGGGTATTAAATTAAAGCTGTTGGAGATACCCTGGTGGGGTATGAAAACCGATTAGACAGATTCCCACCGAAGCGTGGCCGGAATCCAGGACATTCGGTGCAATATAAAGGAGAACGATCGTTATGTCAGTACAAGACGAGCAGGAAATGAATAAAATCTGTCACGAAGAGGAAGAAAAAACAGCCACATGCTGCAGCGGGCGGAACAAAGAACGCTCGGAAGAAGATAAAAAAGTACTGTTGACCCGTTTGAAGCGTATTGAAGGGCAGATCCGCGGCATTGAAAAGATGGTGGAAAACAATGGATATTGCCCGGACATTCTGGTGCAGGTCTCTGCCGCCACCAGTGCGCTGAACAGCTTTAACAAAGTGCTTTTAGGCTGTCATATCCGTGGATGCGTGGCGCAGGACATTCGCGAAGGAAAGGACGAAACCATTGACGAACTTTGCAATGTTCTGCAGAAGCTGATGAA
>ONLM01000037.1 GCA_900318695.1 uncultured Eubacteriales bacterium
AGTGGGATTTTTTGAAGGCTCCATCAAGGAGGATACGCCATGCAATCCGCAGTCTCTTTACGGCATTGCGAAGAATGCGCTTCGTCAGGCGACGGCACTTCTCTGCAAAGAACACAAGATTGTTTTTCAGTGGGTTCGCGGCTTTTATATTGTCGGAAATACGCAGTACGGAAGCTCGATTTTCAGTAAACTTACTGCTGCGGAAATGCGAGGGGATCTGGAGTTTCCGTTCACTATGGGACAGAACCAGTGGGATTTTATCGATTACGATCCGTTCTGCGAAATGCTTGCCGCTATCGTGGAGCAGGAAAAGCACCAGGGCATTATCAATGCCTGTTCCGGCTATCCGGAGAAGCTGAAGGACCGGGTGGAGAACTTTATCCGGGAAAACGGATATGAGATCCGCTTGAAGTACGGTGCCTTTCCGGACCGTCCGTATGATTCCAAGGCGGTCTGGGGGGATGACAGTGTAATCCGCGAAATCCTGGCCGAGCATCAGACTGCAGTGAAAGAAGAACTTCCGCTTGCGAAAGGCGCGGCAAAGCCAATGCCGGCCATCGATCTTGAAGATGTCGAAACCATTGCCGCCGGGGAGGCAAAGAAATGATTTGTGTATTGCTTTGTACCTACAATGGCGAGCGTTATGTGGAGGAACAGATTCGTTCCATTTTGGAGCAGACTGTGCAGGATGTACATATTGTGGTTTCGGACGATGGTTCAAAGGATGGAACCTTAGCAATCGTGGAAAGGCTTCAAAAGGAAAATCCGGGACGATTGACGCTGCTTCGGCAGAATCCGCCGACGGGAAGTGCAGAGAAACACTTTCTTACCCTGATCACAAAGAAATGCTATGATCTGGCCGGGCGGGCGGATTATATTATGCTGTCGGATCAGGATGATGTATGGCATAGTGATAAAATCGAAAAGACCCTGAAATGTATGCAGGCGGAAGAACAGCGGCTTTCGGCAGCAGGAAAAACCGGTCTTCCGCTGCTGGTACATTGTGATTCGGTGATCGTAGACCGGGATTTGCGGAAAATTCAGGACAGTTTTGTCCGTTACCAGAAAATGACACCGGAACGGAAGCATCTGAACCAGCTGCTGGTGCAGAATAATGTGGTTGGCGGTGCGCTTATGATGAATCGCGCCCTGGCCGAAAAGATCACCCGGATTCCGGAACATTGCGTCATGCACGATCAGTGGATTGCGCTGGTGGCCAGTGCATTGGGAGAAATCCATTTTGTATCCGAGTCATTGTATGATTACCGTCAGCATGGTGACAATGTGCTTGGAGCGGCCCGGGGCTCCCGTATTCGAGAGATTCTGGGACGGTTTGGTCTGTTCCGTACGGACGGACGATCCAAAGAGGAAATGGATGCGCATTCCCGAAAAGTATATCGTGAAATGTTTCTGCAGGGACAGAGCTTTTTGACGATGTACGAAGACGAACTTACAGAGAAGCAGAAGCGGGCGCTTCGTGCGTTTACATCCATGCCGGAAAAGAACCGCTGCGGCAAGATCGCGACGATTCTCCGCTATGGGTTTACCTATAATATGCTGCATCGGACCATTGGCGAAATGCTGTTTATTTGATGGAGAAAGTACAATTTATTACATGAGTGAAAAGACGAAAGAAAGTTATCTTCCGGGCAATGCCCCCGTCATGGTGTCGGTCTGTGTAGTGACCTATAATCATGGCCGTTTTATAGGGGAATGTCTGGATCATATTCTGAAGCAAAAAAGAGATTTTAAAATAGAGATTCTGATTCATGACGATGCCTCCACGGACAATGCCCAGGAAGTGATTAAGGCATACCAAAAGCGGTATCCGGATATCGTGAAACCGATTCTTCGGGTGGAAAATCAATACCAGAAGGGGATTACGAATATTTCGGGAGCCTTTAATTTTCCACGTGCGGTGGGACGCTACATTGCGCTGACCGATGGAGATGATTACTGGTGTGATCCGTATAAACTGAAACGACAGGTGGATTATATGGAGAAGCATCCGGAATGCATGTTTTCCTTCCATGCCGCGAAGGTTGTGACGGAGGACGGCTCCTTTGTCAATGGTGCCTTGATGCGTCCGTATCGGGAATCCCGTGTGGTCAGCCCGGTGGAACTTGTGGATAAAGCAGTCGGGACACCGTTTGCCAGTTTCCTGCTTCGGCGGGAAGTGGTTGAAATTCTGCCGGATTACTATGTGGATTGTCCGGTAGGAGATCGTCCGCTTGAACTTATGGCGGCGGCCAAAGGCAGTGCATATTATATCGATGAACCGTTGTCGGTCTATCGTTTCGGCATCCGAGGAAGCTGGACCGAAAATCAGATGAGCGGAGATTATGTGAAGAAGCAGCAGAAATTTTCTGAGGATCTGTGGCGTATGTACCGGCGGTTCGATGAGGAGACGGGCGGACGTTTTCACGAGGCGGCCATGAATGCGGCCCGGCGTAATGAATTTCTCACGAACGTCAATATCCGAAACTTTAAAGAAATTTATAAGCCGGAGAACCGGAAATTCCGGGAGGAACTCTCCCTTCATGATCGTTTCTTCATCGGCTTTGAACATTGCCTTCCGCATGTCTATCGCGGACTTCGGGGGCTTGCAGGGAAACTATGGAAAAAAGAAGCTTAAAAGCAAAAGTCCTTAGCGGTCTGTTCTGGAAGCTGATGGAGCAGGGAGGCTCGCAGGGAATACAGTTTGTGGTGGCGTTGGTGCTGGCCCGGCTTATGACGCCGGAAGAGTACGGGACCATTGGACTGATCACGATTTTTATTACGATTGCCAATACCTTTGTCCAGTCCGGCTTTGCGACATCGCTTATTCAGCAGAAAGATGTGGAGGAAGAGGATTATTCTTCGGTTTTCTGGATCAGTATGCTTCTGGCGCTGGGATGCTACGGAATTCTCTTTTTCGGGGCGCCGTGGATCGCAGGATTTTATCACACACCGGTGCTGACACCGCTTGTAAGGGTTATGGGCATCGTGCTTTTCCCGGGGGCGATGGTTTCCATTCAGACCGCGTATGTAGCACGAAATTTAAAGTTTGAGATGCTGTTTTCGGCCACCATGGCGGCCGTGGTTCTTTCGGGTGCCGGTGCGATTCTTCTTGCGATGCGAGGCGCCGGTGTCTGGGCTATGGCGGCACAGCAGATTCTTTACTATTTTGTGCTTATGGGAATGCTGCTTTTCACGCTCCGCTGGTATCCGAAACGGATCTTCCGATCCAAGTGCCTGGCATCGCTGTTTTCTTTCGGCTGGAAAATTCTTCTGTCGGGAATCATCGATACGGTATGGCAGAATGTCTATGGACTTGTCATTGGAAAAAAGTATTCCAATGCGGACCTGGGAACCTACAACCGCGGCGAGCAGTTTCCCAAGATTATTGCGACCAACCTCAGTACGGCGATTCAGTCGGTAATGCTGCCGGCTTATGCTAAAGTGCAGGATGAACCGGAAAAACTGCGGCATATGACCGCACAAAGTATCCGGCTAAGTGCATTTTTTGTGTTTCCGATGATGGCCGGTCTCATAGCCGTGGCCCGGCCGCTTGTGCTCCTGCTTCTTACGGAAAAGTGGCTTATGGCGGCACCGTATCTTTGCATTATGGCGCTTTGCTATGCGGTATATCCGATGCACATTATCAATCTGCAGGTGATGAATGCCGTGGGGCGCTCTGATCTTTTTCTGAAGCTTGAAATCATAAAAAAAGCACTCGGGATGCTGATCCTGGTGCTTAGTTTGCCTTTCGGTATCTGGCCAATGCTGATGCTGAAGGTTTTTGATGAATTTTTGTGTACAGTCATTAATGCCTGGCCGAACCGAAAACTGATTCAATATGGGCCGGCAAGACAATGGCTGGATGTTATGCCGTCGGCACTTTGCTCGGTGCTCATGGCTGTGCCGGTCTACATGGTAGAACGGCTTTCCCGGACACCGCTCTGTACACTGTTGATACAGATGGTGCTTGGTGTGGTGCTGTATCTCGTTACATCATTCTTTTTCAATCGTGAGCCGCTGCTCTACGCTTTTCGGCTCGCTGGCGTATGTAAAAAAAGGTAGCGGCAATAAAACGACATTCGATCCGGAGGTATCTTGAAAAAGGTACCTCCTTTTCATTTACCTTTTTCAGAGTATGCCGTGTGGAAAATCCATCGCGGAGCCCGCGCAGATAATCCCGTCCGAAGCCCTTTTTGAGGAAGAACAGGAACTTTACAAGATAGCCAAGGACCAGAGGAAGTGCATTCAGAAGCAACATCCAGAACGGCATGTTTTTGTATAAAAGGTAGATAGAATTCCGTGCGGAAAGATGCACCTTGAAGGAATTGTATTTGGAACCGCTGGTACCGGAGCCGACATGATGGCATACGGCAGACGGTTCATAAAAGAGTGTATAGCCCGCCAGATTGGCCCGATAGGATATGTCAATATCTTCAAGATAGGCAAAGTGAGCCTCGTCAAAGAGTCCAATGTGCCGGAATGCTTCGGTTCGGTAAATGGCAGCGCCGGCACAGGCCGAAAAAATCCGGGCCGGAACGTTCCAGCGAGGGAGCGCAGAGGACTGCTCGAGACCGCGCTGAAACTGCCATCCGAGAATGGTGTATTCATCACCGGCATCGTCCAT
>ONLM01000004.1 GCA_900318695.1 uncultured Eubacteriales bacterium
ATTGAAGATTTATGGGCATTCAATGAGGAAATCGTTGCGCGTGCGATTTTTGATGCGGATACACCCATCATAAGTGCGGTTGGACATGAAACCGATACGACCATTGCAGATTACGTGGCGGATCTTCGTGCACCGACACCTTCTGCCGGAGCAGAACTTGCAGTGTTTGACTTTGCAAAGCTTATGGAAGATCTTTCGGTATATCGTTCCAGCCTTCGTTCGATAATGAACGAAAAGATTCAGGATGAAAGACAGAAGCTGAGTCTGCAAAAACTGAAATTGAGTCGTTACAGTCCGACAGCCATTCTTACCGAAGCGCAAAAGAAAAGTCTCCGGTATCGGGAACAGTTGCGGAACCGAATGAAATCTGTGTTGCAGAATGTCAGAGAACAGAACAGCCGGTATCGGAATTTTCCGGATCTTATGGAACGAAAACTGGTTGAGGCCAGACATCGTTTGTCGATTCTGTCTGAGAAAATGGAAACGGCAAGTCCGGTGCGAAAGCTTTCCAGCGGTTTTTCTTATGTTACCGATGAAAAGGGACATCGTGTCCGAAGTATTCAGGATGTGACGGTAGGAAGAGAGATTACGACAACGGTAAGAGATGGCTCATTTACAAGCAGAGTACTCTCTATACAGGAAACAGACAGAAAAACAGAGGGATGAATATGGCGGGCAGAAAAACAGAAGAAAAAGCAGAGACGTCAAAGACACCAAAGGCTGTAAAAAAGAAAGCATTACAGGATATATTTAAAGAGCTGGATCTTCTCATCGGAAAAATGGAAGATGAAGAAAATCTGGAAAAGTCATTTGAACTTTATAAAAAGGGAATTGGCTTGCTGAAAGATGCAAATGAAAGCATCGATACGATTGAAAAACAGGTAAAGGTATTGGATGAAGATGGATTTCTCTCTTGAATTGAAGAACACAGCAGAGCTGGTTGATCAAATCGTGAAAGCACAGCTTCCGGAAATTACCGGGCAGCAGAAAACCGTACTGGAAGCGATGCAGTATTCTGTAAATGCAGGCGGAAAACGGCTGCGCCCCATGCTGATGCTGAAAAGCTTTTCTCTGATCTGCAGTGATGCGGAGCGAAAAGAAATAATGGAACCGATACTTCATGCAGCTATGGGAGCCATGGAAATGATCCATACCTTCTCACTCTGTCATGATGATCTGCCTTGTATGGATGGAGATAAATACCGGCGTGGACAGGAATCTACATGGTACCATTTCGGTGAAGATATGGGGACTCTGGCCGGAGATGCTCTGTCATTATATGCATTTGAAGCCGTGAGCCGTGCGTTTCTGAATCTGCAGAACAAGGCACCGGAAGCGGCAATGCGGTACGCTCCGGATATTATCAGGGCAATGTATGTACTGGCAGAAAAGTCCGGTGTATCCGGGATGCTGGGCGGACAGGTTGTGGATGTTGAAATGACCGGTAAGCCGTTGACAGAAGAACAGCTGGGATTCATCTATCGTTTAAAAACCGGAGCGTTACTGGAAGGTTCCATGCTTGTAGGAGCGATTCTGGCAGGTGCCAATGCGGAAGAACTGAAAAAACTGGAAGAGATTGCTGCCAGAGTCGGCATCGCATTTCAGATTCAGGATGATATTCTGGATGAGACCAGTACACAGGAGGTTTTGGGAAAACCGATTCATTCCGATGCAGAGAACAATAAAACAACATATGTAAGTCTGCATGGACTGAAGGATGCGGAGCAGGAAGTCGAACGTCTGTCACAGGAAGCAGAAGAAGGATTCGGCTGGTTCTGTAATGAACGTTATAATGCCGATGCATGTGCATTTTTGATGGAACTCACAAAGAGTCTGATTCATCGAAAGAAATAAAGTAGACGCAGAGTGAAAGAAGTTTAGGTATGTTACTTGATACAATACATGGTCCCGAGGATCTTCGCGGACTGACCCCGAAGGAGCTGGATCAGCTGGCGGGAGAAATACGAAAATTCATCATAGAAAAAACAGCTGAGTATGGCGGTCATCTGGCTTCGAATCTCGGTGTTGTGGAACTGACCATCGGCTTGTATCTGGCGTTGGATCTTCCGAAGGATAAGATCGTATGGGACGTAGGACATCAGGCCTACACACATAAAATTCTTTCCGGACGAAAGGATAATTTTGATGGTCTGAGACAGTATCATGGTCTGAGCGGTTTCCCGAGGAGAGATGAAAGTCCGTTTGACTGTTTCGGTACCGGTCATTCCAGCACTTCTATTTCTGCGGGACTCGGCATTGCGGAAGCAAGAGACATATTGCATGAAGATTACACCGTGGTTTCTGTCATTGGCGATGGTGCATTGACAGGCGGTATGGCGTATGAGGCTTTGAACAATGCCACCGCCATGAAAAAGAACTTCATTATTGTGTTAAACGATAACAATATGTCGATTTCTCGGAATGTCGGCGGAATGTCCAATTATCTGAATGGAATCCGAACCGCAAAGGGGTACACACAGTTAAAGATCAATGTGGGCGGATTTCTATTGAAGATTCCGGTGCTCGGCCCTTGGATCGTAAAACGGATTCAGCATGCAAAGAATTCAATTAAATCCCTTGCCATTCCTGCCGGTATGCTTTTTGAAGATATGGGTATTACGTATCTCGGTCCGATTGATGGACATGATATTGAGGCCGTACGCCGTACCATACAGGAGGCAAAGCGGGTTGAGCATGCCGTTATTGTGCATGTGATTACAAAGAAGGGCAAGGGCTACCGGCCTGCGGAGAAGTATCCTTCCCGTTATCACGGAGTTTCTCCCTTTGATATTAAATCCGGTAAACCGTTAAAAAAGAAAACCGCACCGACCTATACGGATATCTTTTCTGCAAAACTGATTTCTCTGGGCAGAGAAAATCCTAAACTTGTGGCGCTGACGGCGGCAATGCCCGACGGAACCGGTGTAAGCGGATTTGCAGAGCAGTTTCCGGATCGTTTCTTTGATGTCGGTATTGCAGAACAGCATGCCGTAACGATGGCTGCAGGAATGGCTGCCGCCGGTTTAAAACCGGTGTTTGCCGTTTACTCCAGTTTCCTGCAAAGAGGCTTTGATCAGATTGTTCATGATGTCTGTCTGCAGAAACTGCCGGTTGTCTTTGCAATTGACCGTGCGGGACTGGTTGGTTCGGATGGAGAAACCCATCAGGGTATCTTTGATTATTCGTATCTTACAGCAATTCCACATATGACAGTCATGGCACCGAAAAATGCACAGGAACTGGAAGATATGCTTGAGTTTGCCACCCATTTCGATGAGCCTATCAGCATTCGTTATCCGCGTGGCACAGCGTATCAGGAATTGAGTGCATATCGGGCACCGATTCGGCTTGGAAAGGCGGAATGCCTTCACGAGGGAAAAGAGATCGCACTCCTGGCAATCGGCTCTATGGTTTCCACAGCGGAGCATATTGCCGAAAAAATGAAGGAAGAGGGATATGACCTTACTTTGGTCAATGCCCGATTTGCGAAGCCGATCGATACAGAGATACTGGACAGACTGGTAAAAACACATGATGTTCTCGTCACAATGGAAGAGAACGTACAGCAGGGCGGTTATGGAATTCAGGTGACGGAATATATCCATCAGCATGATCCGTCGGTAGAGGTTGTCAATATTACGCTTCCGGACAATTATGTGGAGCATGGGGATGTGTCAAAACTCCGCGCCGATCTGGGGATCGATTCGGATTCCGTGATAAAGAAGCTCAGAGAACAGAAAATTTTTAAATAAATTATAGATAGTATACAGGACAAAAACGTGAAAAAAGAACGATTGGATGTACTGCTGGTCAACAAGGGACTGGCAGAATCAAGAGAAAAAGCAAAACGCACCATCATGGCAGGAATTGTCTATGTGAATGGGCAGAAAGAAGATAAGGCGGGCTCTACCTTTGATCCGGAGGTGGAAATCGAAGTGCGGGGCAATGTTCTCCCGTATGTGTCCCGGGGCGGCTTGAAGCTGGAAAAGGCTATTCGTGAATTCGGCGTAAGCTGTGAAGGAAAAACCTGTCTGGATATCGGAGCAAGCACCGGCGGATTTACGGACTGCATGCTGCAGAACGGCGCTGTAAAGGTTTTTGCTATTGATGTGGGACATGGACAGCTCGACTGGAAACTTCGCAACGATCCGAGAGTCGTCTGCATGGAAAAGACCAATGTGCGTTTTGTAAAACCGGAAGACATTGGAATACCGGCACGACTGGTTTCTATTGATGTGAGTTTCATCAGTCTGAAACTGGTGCTCCCGGTAGTTCGTACGCTGATTGCTCCGGATTGTCAGGTCGTATGTCTGATCAAACCGCAATTTGAGGCCGGCCGTGACCAGGTGGGAAAGAAGGGTGTTGTCCGGGATAAAAAAGTCCATATTGAAGTAATAGAGAAGACTTTAATGGCAGCATTTCAGCTTGGTTTTCAGCTTGAGGGATTGACTTTCAGTCCGATCAAGGGACCGGAAGGAAATATTGAGTATCTTTGTGAGTTGGTACTGGA
>ONLM01000268.1 GCA_900318695.1 uncultured Eubacteriales bacterium
AAAATATTTCTGTAACACTTGAGAAAGACGGATCCTGCACGGTTCGGGATGATGGTCGTGGAATTCCGGTAGGAATGCATCAAAAGGGTATTTCTGCAGAGAGAGTCGTCCTTACCACATTGCATGCCGGCGGTAAATTTGATAATAAGTCCTATAAAACTTCCGGTGGTCTTCATGGTGTAGGTTCTTCTGTCGTTAATGCACTTTCGACCTATATGCGGGTTCGTGTTTATCAGGGCGGAAAAATTTATGAAGATGAATACGCGCGTGGTATCCCGACCAAGGAACTGGTAGATGGACTGCTGCCGGTTGTAGGCAAAACAAAAGAAACGGGTACGGAAATTACTTTCATTCCGGATCCGGAGATTTTTGAGAAAACCCGTTTCAAGGAAGAATGGCTGAAATCGAGACTGCATGAAACCGCATATCTGAACCCGGAGCTTACGATTCATTTCGTCGATAATCGCGGCGAAATTCCGGAAGTGGTTGATTATCATGAGCCGGAGGGAATTATTGCCTTTGTCCGTGAATTGAATAAGGACGGGGAGCATGTAACTCCGGAGATTTATTTTAAGGGTACTTCTGAGAATACAGAGGTAGAATGCTGTATCCAGTTCCAGGATAGCTTCGAAGAAAATATTAATGGTTTCTGTAACAATATTTTCACCCAGGAGGGCGGAACGCACATCGTGGGCTTTAAAACGAAGTTCACACAGTTGATCAACAGTTATGCACATCAGCTGGGGTTGTTAAAAGATAAGGATCCGAACTTCACCGGTGCGGATACAAGAAACGGAATGACTGCGGTTGTAGCCATTAAGTATCCGGATCCGATTTTTGAAGGTCAGACCAAGACAAAGCTTGCTTCTCAGGAAGCATCCAAATGTGTGGCCAATGTTGTTGACGCAGAACTCCAGCATTATTTTGACCGTAACGTGGAAGTCGTTAAGGCGATTATTTCCTGTGCGGAAAAGTCGGCCAAGATCCGTAAAGCAGAGGAAAAGGCAAAGACCAATATGCTTTCCAAGTCGAAGTACAGTTTTGACTCCAACGGAAAGCTTGCAAACTGTATTTCCAAGGATCCGTCGGAGTGTGAGATCTTTATCGTCGAGGGAGATTCTGCGGGAGGATCTGCGAAGACCTGTCGTGACCGTCATACGCAGGCCATTCTGCCGCTGCGTGGTAAGATCCTGAATGTTGAGAAGGCGTCCATTGATAAAGTTCTTGCCAATGCAGAAATCAAAACCATGATCAATACCTTTGGCTGTGGTTTTTCAGAGGGATACGGTAATGATTTTGATATTTCAAAGCTTCGCTATGACAAAATCATTTTAATGACCGATGCCGATGTCGACGGTTCACATATTGATACACTGCTTTTGACTTTCTTATATCGTTTTATGCCGGATCTGATTCATGAGGGTCATGTTTATGTATCCATGCCGCCGTTATATCAGACCGTACCGCATAACAAAAAGGAAGAGCCGCAGTATCTTTATGATGAAAAGGCTCTCAGTAAATATCAGAAGGAACATAAAGAAGGAACATATAGCTTAAAGCGATTCAAGGGTCTTGGTGAAATGAACCCGGATCAGCTTTGGGAAACGACACTGAATCCGGAAAACCGTGTACTGAAACGGGTAGAAATCGAAGATGCACGTATGGCATCGGAGGTGACCGGAATGCTTATGGGTTCAGAAGTCGGTCCGCGTCGTGATTTCATACATGATCATGCCAATGAAGCGGAAATCGATGCATAAGGAGGCAGGAGTTAACAAACAATGGCAGAACAGATCTTGACAACGGAATATTCGGAGGAGATGCAGAAAAGTTATCTGGATTATTCGATGTCCGTTATTACCTCTCGCGCTGTCCCGGATATTCGGGATGGCTTAAAACCAGTACAGCGTCGTGTATTGTTTGACATGAACGAACTGCATGCGACACACGATCATGCAACCTATAAATCTGCCCGTATCTGCGGCGACACAATGGGTAAATATCATCCGCATGGAGATGCATCCATTTATGATACGCTGGTTGTAATGGCGCAGGATTTTAAACGTATGCAGCCATTGGTTCACGGTCAGGGAAACTTTGGTTCCATCGAGGGCGACTCGGCAGCGGCACCGCGATACACCGAGGCCAAACTGGAAAAGTTTACCGACGATACCATGCTTAAAGATCTCGACATGATGGTACCGTTCCAGCCGAACTATGACGAAACCATGAAAGAACCGGTGGTTCTTCCTGCCAGAATCCCGTATTTCCTGCTGAATGGATCCGAAGGTATTGCCGTAGGTATGACCACATCCACTCCTTCCCATAATCTGGGTGAAATCGTGGATCTGATTCTCGCATATCTCCGGAATCCTGCCATGGAGACGGCAGAGATGATGTATTATCTGAAGGGACCGGATTTTCCGACTGGCGGAATCATTGCCAATAAATCCGATCTTGTGGATATTTATCGCACCGGTTCCGGCAAGCTGAAACTTCGCGGTAAGCTGACGTTTGAAAAAAAGCAGGGACGTTCCGACAGGGATAAGCTTATTGTAAGCGAGATTCCGTATACCATGATCGGTCAGGGTATCATGAAGTTCATGCAGGATGTTGCCCAGCTTGTAGAAGAAAAGAAGCTCCCTGAGATTACGGATATTTCCAATCAGTCGGATAAAAACGGTATTCGTATTGTTTTGGATCTTAAGTCCGGTGCAGATATCGAGCGAATCACCAACATTCTTTATAAAAAGACGAAGCTGGAAGATACCTTTGGCGTGAATATGCTGGCAATCAATGAGGGACGACCGGAAACGATGACGCTCCGGGCGGTTCTTAAGGCATATCTCAAATTTCAGTATCAGATTCTGGAACAGAAGTATAAAAATCTTCTTGATAAGGAACTTCTGAAAAAAGAAATTCAGGATGGTCTCATTAAGGCCGTGGATCTGATCGATGCGATCATTGCACTTCTCAGAAACTGCAAGAATCAGGCAGATGCCAAGAAGGCGTTGATGACAGGCGATATCGCCGGTGTCCGTTTCCGTGACCGTGATGCGGAATACAAGGATATCATTGCCGGATTTACATTTACAGAGCGGCAGGCGCAGGCCATTCTGGATATGCGGCTTTCCAAACTTATCGGTCTGGAATTGATTGAACTGAAGAAGCAGCATGCGGAAACGCTTAAGAATATTAAGGAATACCGGGGTATTCTCGGTTCCCGTGAGCGTATGAACGAGGTACTTTCAGAAGACCTGATGTTCATTCGGGAAGAGTATGCAAAGCCGCGTAAGACTTTGATCGAAGACGGAAAGGAAGCCGTGTACGAAGAGAATGCCGTACAGGAGATTTCCTGCTACTATATTCAGGATAAGTTTGGCTATTGTAAGCTTCTTGATGATGCCACCTATCAGAGAAATCAGGAGGCGGTTGACAGTGAAAACCGCTATGTCCGCAAGTGTAAGAACACAGACAATATCCTGATCTTTACAGACAAGGGCAATCTGCATCAGATCAAGTGCCAGGATGTACCGCTTGGCAAGTTTAAGGATAAGGGTGTGCCGATCGATAACATCAGCAAATATTCGGCCAATGAAGAGGAAATTGTCTTTGTTGGTGTGAAGTCGCAGGTATTGAATCATACTCTGATCTTTGCATCCAGTGACGGTATGGTAAAGCTTGTGGAGGGTACAGAATTTGATACCGCAAACAAGCTGGTTAATGCGACAAAGCTGAATGAAGGTGCCCGCGTCGTAAGCATTCAGCCGATGGAATATCAGACGGACATTGTTTTCCGTACGGAAGACAGTTATTTCCTCCGTTGCTCGCTGTCGGACATTCCGCTGCAGAAGAAATCTTCAAAGGGTGTTATGGCGGTAAAACTTGAAAATCAGGATGAATTAAAGACGTTCTATCTGCTCGGCGTGGATCCGGTTGATATTGTAGTAAATAAAAAGACATTAAGTCTTTCCAGATTGAAACTTTCCAAGAGAGCAGGAAAGGGAACCAAGCATTAACGGATGCAAGTTCCGCCGAAGGAATTGCTGTTATAATTTTTTGTGTATTGATTATTATACAAAATCGTTATATATAATATTTTCATGAACCATTGTTAAATGGGTGTTCTGCAATTTTTTATGAGATATCGTAAAAACTGCAGAATGCCTGATTTGAGGAGAGTGTTATGGAAAAGTTAAAAGTAGGTATTCTGGGCGCAACAGGAATGGTAGGGCAGAGATTTGCCACTTTGCTTGCCAATCATCCGTGGTTTGAAATTACCACGCTTGCAGCATCACCGCGCTCTGCAGGACAGACATATGAGCAGGCGGTAGAAGGACGTTGGAAGCTGGATGTTCCGATGCCGGATGCGGTCAAAAAAATGGTGGTAAAAGATGTCTCTCAGGTCGAGGATGTTGCCAAGGATGTCGATTTCGTATTTTCAGCTGTTGATATGAAAAAGGACGAGATTCGTGCAATCGAGGAGGCTTATGCAAAGGCAGAGGTTCCGGTCGTATCAAACAACTCTGCTCATCGTTGGACACCGGATGTACCGATGGTTATTCCGGAGATTAATCCGGAGCATTATCAGATCATTGCAGAACAGAAGAAACGTCTTGGCACGACACGAGGATTTATTGTTGTTAAGCCGAACTGTTCGATTCAGTCATATACACCGGCACTTAGTGCATGGAAGGAATTTGAGCCGTATGAGGTCATTGTTTCTACCTATCAGGCGATTTCCGGAGCCGGAAAGAACTTTGAATCCTGGCCGGAGATGGTAGGCAATATTATTCCGTACATTGGCGGCGAGGAAGAGAAGTCAGAGAAGGAGCCGTTAAAGGTGTGGGGTCACATAGAGGGCGACCATATCGTGGCAGCGGAAGAGCCTAAGATTTCTGCACAGTGTATCCGTGTTCCGATTCTTAACGGGCATACTGCAACGGTTTTTGTGAAATTCCGTAAGAAGCCGAGTAAGGAACAGCTGATCGAGGCGCTGCGTAATTTCCGCGGCGAGCCGCAGGAACTGGATCTTCCTATGGCTCCGAAGCAGTTTATCCAGTATTGCGAAGAGGACAATCGTCCGCAGGTTCAGCTGGATGTCAACTATGACAAGGGCATGGGCATTTCCATTGGACGCCTTCGTGAAGACAGTATTTATGACTGGAAGTTTGTAGGACTTAGTCATAATACTCTCCGCGGCGCTGCCGGCGGTGGTGTAGAGGCTGCAGAATATCTGGTAGCTAAGGGATATATCACAAAGAAGTAAATTTGGCATAAAACAATTTCAGGGGTTCTGTCATCTTGGATGACGGAACTCCTTTTTTAGTGTATACTTAGCAAAGAAAAAATTTGACCGGGGTTCTTTTGGGAAGCGGTCATAAAATAAGGAGAGACAGCATGGCAGTACAAGTTTCGGAAATTGGCCTCTTAAAGGATGGCCGTAAGGTAAGACGTTATACGCTCACGAATGCAAATGGTACAAAGGCTTCTTTTACAGACCTTGGTGCAATCTGGCTCACAATGGAAGTAAAGGATAAAAACGGAGTGGTCCGGGATGTGATCCTGGGAAATGATGATCCGGAAACGCTGTATCGGAATCCGGGGCACATGGGAGAAGCGGTAGGACGGAATGCAAATCGTATTGCGAAAGCTTCGTTTACATTGAATGGCAAAGAGTATCCATTGACTGTGAATGATGGTGGTGAAAACAACCTTCATTCCGGAACCGACTACTGGAGAATGAGAACCTGGGAAGCAGAGTATGATAATGCCGGACTGGGTTCTTATGTAATGTTTAGCCTGCATTCACCGGATGGTGATCAGGGATTCCCGGGAAATGCGGATGTATCCGTAACCTATACGCTTTCCGATGATGATGCTTTGAGCATCCATTACCAGGCTGTAGCCGATCAGGATACCGTTTTCAACATGACCAACCATGCTTATTTTAATCTCAATGGTCACGACAGCGGTGATGCCACAAATCAGATTGTCTGGATCAATGCAGACTACTACACACCGGCAAATTCCATTTCCATTCCATATGGCAGTATCGACCGGGTTCAGGGAACACCTATGGATTTCACAACGGCAAAGCCGATTCGCAGAGATATTGCACAGGGATTTGATCAGTTGAAGTTTGGCTGCGGCTATGATCATAACTTTGTGCTGAATGATTTCGATGGAAATGAGCGTCTGGTGGCGACTGCATTTGCGGAGGAATCCGGCATTCGTATGTCTGTTTATACGGATCTTGAGGGCATGCAGTTCTATACCGGAAATCATCTTACAGAGGATGTGCCGGGCAAAAACGGCGTACGGTATTGTGCGCGTAGCGGATATTGCTTTGAAACACAGCATTATCCGGACAATCTGCACAAGGAGAACTGGCCGAGTTCAATAGTGAAGGCCGGAGACTCATACGACACGACTACGGTCTATAAATTTGAGCATTAATCAAGGCGGCTCTTTCGTCAGATACGAAGGTGTGCGCAGATGAAAGGGTAAAACTTGAAAAAATTATTCATAGCAGAGAAACCTTCGGTGGCGGATCAGTTTGCCGAGGCTCTTGATATCCCAAAACGTGGCGGGAAATATCAGCACGGAAACGGATATATTGAATCGGACCAATACATCATCACCTGGTGTGTTGGTCATTTGGTGAATCTGAGCTATCCGGAGGTTTATGATCCGTCATTAAAGAAATGGGAATTTGCAACGCTTCCGTTCATTCCGAAGGAATGGAAGTATGAGGTGTCCCGGGGGACGGAAAAACAGTTCAATATCGTTTCCGGGCAGCTGAACCGGGAAGATGTGGATGTAATCTACATTGCGACGGACTCGGCGCGGGAGGGAGAATATATCTATCGGCTTGTTGACATGATGGCCGGCGTAGATCCCAAAAAGGAAAGACGCAGAGTATGGATCGATTCACAGACCAAAGAAGAGATTTTGCGTGGCATTCGCGAAGCAAAACCGGATTCAGAGTATGACAATCTTTCGGCAGCGGCGTTTTCCCGTGCCAAGGAAGATTATCTTATGGGAATCAATTTCTCTCGTGTGATTTCATTGAAGTATCGAAACCGTATCCGGCGTGAGTTGAAGCTTGGGCAGGATGAGCGCCTGATTATTGCGGTAGGACGGGTTATGACCTGTGTTCTGGGCATGATCGTAAAGCGGGAGCAGGAAATCCGTTCTTTCCAGAAAACGAAGTTTTATCGGATCGCCGGTGAATTCGGTATGGGCAATGATGCAAAGGTCAGTGCAGACTGGAAACCGCAGGAGACCTCCAGATGGTATGCTCCTACGGATATTTATGATGGGAAAGGCTTCCTTTATCAGGGGAAAGCGGTTGCCTTCATGAAAGAGTTCATGCCATTTCCAAGAGAAGCAGTCGTGGAGTCTCTGGAAAAGAAAAAAGAAAGCAAAAATGCACCATTGCTGTATAATCTTGCAGAACTTCAGAATGATTGTTCGAGGCTGTTTAAGATTAATCCGGATGAAACACTGGCGGTAGCACAGGAGCTCTACGAAAAACGGATGACCACATATCCCAGAACCGATGCCCGTGTGCTCAGTACGGCGGTTTCCAGAGAAATTCACAAAAATATTCAGGGACTGACCGCTTTTTCGCCGGTACAGGAACAGGCACAGGAAATTTTAAATACGGGATCGTACCGGACGATTGCCAAAACACGTTATGTGGATGATAAAAAGATTGCGGATCACTATGCAATCATCCCTACCGGTCAGGGAATCCGGGAGATCGGAAATCTGAAGCCGTTGACACAGAAGGTCTATGAGTTGATTGCAAGACGATTTTTGTCCGTTTTTTATCCGCCGGCGGTATACCAGAGAGTGACGTTAGGTATTCGATGCAACGAAGAGTTGTTTCAGATGAATTCTCGTGTACTGAAGGAGGAAGGCTATTTAAAAGTGGCTTCGGTAAAGAAAAACGGTTCATCGGACGCTGCCGAAGGAGCGATGCAGACTGCGGAGGACGGAAACGCAGAGGATGGCAATGCCGCTTTGGCAGAGGCATTGCTGAAACTGAAAAAAGGACAGACGATTCAGCTGGAAACACTGAGCGTTAAGGAGGGAGAGACTTCTCCACCGAAGCGATATACTTCCGGATCGATGATTCTTGCCATGGAGAATGCCGGAAATCTGATTGAAGATGAGGAATTGCGGGCGCAGATTAAGGGCGCCGGTATCGGAACCTCTGCTACGAGAGCCGGTATTCTGACAAAGCTGGAAGCAGACCGCTATATTATGCTGCAGAAAAAAACACAGGTCCTGCAACCGACGGAACTCGGAGAGAGACTTGCATATTATGTAAAGCTTTCTGTGCCGCATCTTTTAAATCCAAAGCTTACAGCCTCTTGGGAAATGGGGCTGAGTCAGGTTGCGGACGGAACTATTTCTGAAAAGGAATATATGGACACTTTGGAAAAATTTGTAAGTGAGAAAACGGAAAAAGTGAAAAATATGTAAGATCCGATGTGTTGCTGCCGGAAAGGAATGGCGGTAAAATACTCGCGATTCAAGGAGTTTTTTAGAATGAAAAAAAGTGAACTGACAATTGAAAATATGTATGACCTTCAGTATACGGAGGCGGCGGAATTATTCCGGGGACATACGTATCCTTGGGAAGTCCTTGCCGGGATTCATGATTTTATTGCACAATACGGACCAACCCTTTCAAAGGAAGATTACAAGGAGGTAAAGCCTCATGTATGGATTCATAAAAGTGCAAAGGTATTTGATTCTGCGTATCTGGCAGAGTATATTATCATCGGACCGGAAACCGAAATCCGTCAGTGTGCCTTCCTTCGAGGCAATATTATTGTGGGGGCAAACTGCGTGATCGGCAATTCCACCGAACTTAAGAATGTTGTGATCTTTGATAATGTACAGGTACCGCATTATAATTATGTTGGCGATTCTGTACTTGGTTATAAATCCCACATGGGAGCGGCGTCGCTTACATCGAACGTGAAGTCCGATAAGAAACTGGTTGTTGTCCACGCGGAAGACGGGGACATTGAGACCGGACTGAAAAAGTTTGGAGCGATGCTGAGCGACCATGTTGAGGTCGGTTGCGGCAGCGTGCTGAATCCGGGGACCGTCATTGGCAGAAATTCCAATATTTATCCTTTGAGCTCGGTACGCGGTTGCGTAGATGCGGATTCGATTTATAAAGGAAAAGATGACATCGTAAAAAAGACAGAAGCATAAAATATTGTTTGCAATTTAAGAAGCAGGCAAAAAATAAAGGAGTATTCATCATGGAAAATTTTGGAGAAAACGTACACATTTTAAACCACCCACTTCTTACACATAAGATTTCTCTTCTCAGAGATAAGAATACCGGTACCAATGAATTCCGCAACCTTGTTGAAGAAATTGCGATGCTGATGGGATTTGAAGCTTTGTCAGATCTTCCGATGCAGGATGTAGAGATTCAGACTCCGATCGAGACCGCAACCGTTAAGATGCTGGCAGGACGTAAGCTTGCAATCGTACCGATTCTTCGTGCAGGTCTGGGCATGGTTTCCGGCCTTACTGCGCTTGTACCAAGTGCAAAAATCGGCCATATCGGTATGTATCGTGACGAGACAACACATGATCCTGTAGAATATTTCTGTAAGCTTCCAAACCCTATTGAGGAGCGTCAGATCGTTGTATGTGATCCGATGCTTGCAACAGGAGGATCCGGCATTGACGCAATTGAGCTGATTAAGAAGCATGGTGGAAAGAAGATCAAGTTTATCTGTATTATTGCTGCACCGGAGGGATTAAAGAAGCTGGCCGAGGCTCATCCGGATGTACAGATTTATGTCGGCAACCTGGATCGCTGCCTGAATGATAATGCCTATATCTGTCCGGGACTTGGTGATGCGGGAGATCGTATCTTCGGAACAAAGTAAGCGGAAAGAAAGCAAGAAAAAAGGCATCTCAGAAAAACTGAGATGCCTTACATAATAAGTGCCGCCAATCGGACTTGAACCGATATGGTTTCCCGCACGATTTTGAGTCGTGTGCGTCTGCCAATTCCGCCATGGCGGCATTTATGTGCACGGAACTAAACGTGCTCTATTAAATTATCACATATTTTGAAGGTTTTCAAGATAAATATGACATGTCTCGAGGCGCGGAAGCGCATTTATGATTATTTGAATAACCGCATCAGTGATCAGGAACTGAAGCAGTTCCTGGATCATGTAGAAAATTGCCATGAATGTATGGAAGAACTCCGGATTACATACATGGTTTATTCCGGTGTGGCAAAACTGGATTCGGATGATGATTCCAGCCTGAATATTGACGGAACATTTAAGAAAAACCTGTTGGAGTCGCGATTTTACTTATTCCGGATTGCGGCCAGAAAAACGATCCGAATCATGGTTGATACAGCGATTTTTTGGGCTTTTCTGATCACTTTGATCTTACAGCTCCGTATTTGGTTTTGGGGATGACCCCGCATTTTAGACAAGGAGAACAAACTTGGAGAACAAGCTTTTATTGATAGACGGACACAGTATTCTCTCCCGGGCTTTTTATGGCATACCGGAGTTGACAAATTCACAGGGACTGCATACGAATGCAGTATATGGATTTTTGAATATTCTTTTTAAGGTACTGGACAGTGAAAAGGCTGACCACCTTGCGGTTGCCTTTGATCTGCATGAGCCGACATTCCGTCATAAAATGTTTCCTGCCTATAAGGGAACCCGTAAACCGATGCCGGAAGAACTCAGAGAACAGGTGCCATTGATTCAGGAAGTTCTTAAAAGCATGAATATTCCGCTTTTAATGATGCCGGGGTATGAAGCGGACGATCTTCTGGGGACAATTGCAAAGCGTTCCCAGAAAGAGGGAATCGAGGTAACGATTGTATCCGGTGACCGGGATCTGCTGCAGCTCAGCGATGAGCATATTAAAATCTGTCTTCCGAAGACTGCAAAGGGTGTGACAACCGTATATTACTATTATCCGCAGGATGTGCAGGAGGAATGGGAAGTTACACCGCTGGAATTTATTGATCTCAAGGCTTTAATGGGCGATACGTCCGATAATATTCCCGGAATACAGGGGTTGGGTCCAAAGTCTGCAGAATGGATCATCAAACGGTATCATACAATTGAAGCTGCACACGAAGCTGCGTTGGCGGGTGATCCGGAGTTTAAGGTACCGAGAAAGCCGAAGGCTGCGCAGATGCTGGTGGATGAATGGGAAAGCGCAGCGATGTCAAAAACATTGGCTACGATCGATATTGATGCGCCGATTGATTTTGACTTTGCGGATGCGGAAGTTAAGGACATGTTCAATGAAGCTTCTTATGCCATGGTGAAGCGTCTGGAATTTAAATCCATTGTAAAGCGGTTTGAGGATGCGGATACGAAAATCGAGGCACAGGATGGTTTGGATTTAAGCCTGATCAAAGATGTACAGGATCCGTTTATGGCGGCAATCGCTTTTAAGGATGCAGTATCGGAGGGAGAAGCCGGTTTTGCGGTCAGTGAGAAGGGACTGTACTTTGCTTTGAAAAATGACCGGTATTATTTTTTCCATGATTTTGACTATGCCGAGGATCTGAAAAAGCTTGCGGAAGAACAGGGTGTGACGCTATATACACTGAATTTAAAGCAGCAGTTAAAAAAGATCCCGTTTGCTCCGGATCGGAAGATCTATGATCTGAGTCTTGCGGCCTATGTGATCAATCCATTGAAGGACACCTATATTTATGAGGACCTTGCAAGAGATTATCTGTCTATGACACTGCCGGATATAAAGGAGATTACGGAAGAACAGAATGCGATGGCACATGGCTCCGCGGCGGACGCATTTGCGGCGATGGTTGCTTTAAAAACCGGTAAAACATTGCTGAAGCGACTGGATGAGCTGGAAGAAAGGGCGCTTTATGAAGACATAGAGATGCCGCTTGTCTATACACTACATGACATGGAGAGCGTTGGCATCAAGGTAGACCGGGAAGCACTGATCCGGTATGGCGCAGAGTTAAAGGAAGGCATTGACCGGCTGCAAAAACGTATTTATGAGCAGGCCGGTATGGAGTTTAATATCAATTCTCCAAAGCAGCTGGGTGAAGTGCTGTTTGAAAAGCTAGGCTTAAAAGGCGGGAAGAAAACAAAAACAGGATATTCTACGGCGGCGGATGTATTGGAGAAGCTTGCGGAAGAAAATGCGATTGTTAAAGATATTCTGGAATACCGTACATTGAGCAAGTTGAATTCCACATACGCGGAGGGGCTTCTTTCATTCATTGCGGAGGACGGTCGTATTCACGGCGAATTCAATCAGATGGTTACGGCGACCGGTCGTATTTCTTCGACGAATCCGAATCTTCAGAACATTCCGATTCGTACGGAGATGGGGCGTCGGTTCCGTAAGGTATTTGTACCGGAAGAGGGATGTGTGTTTATTGATGCCGATTATTCACAGGTAGAGCTGCGTATTCTGGCAAGTCTTTCCGGCGATGAAAAGCTGATTGAAGCCTATCGGAATGCATCGGATATTCATGCGGTTACAGCATCGCAGGTTTTTCATGTTCCGATGGAAGAAGTGACACCGCAGCTTCGGCGGAACGCCAAGGCGGTCAACTTTGGTATTGTTTACGGCATCTCGGCCTTTGGACTTTCCGAAGGTTTAAGTATCAGCCGTGCAGAGGCAAAGGAGTATATTGAACGGTATTTTGCCACTTACCCGGACGTAAAGCGTTATCTTGATGGCGAGGTTCAGTTTGCACGAGATCACGGGTATATTAAGACGATTTTTGGACGGCAGAGACCGGTACCGGATATCAATGCATCCAACTTCATGCGGCGGAGTTTCAGTGAGCGTGTGGCAATGAATTCTCCGATTCAGGGTGCGGCAGCAGATATCATGAAAAAGGCCATGAATGCGGTGAATCGTGCACTTCATGCGGGGGGATTCCAATCACGGATTGTGGTGCAGGTTCATGATGAGCTGCTTTTGGAGTGCCCGAAGGATGAGGCAGAACAGGTAAAAGCCCTGCTTGTTGAGAAAATGGAGCAGGCGGCGGATCTTTCCGTGCGTCTTGTGGCGGATGCAAGTGAAGGCCTGAATTGGGACGAGGCACATTAATGAAAACAATTGAACGAAATGATATTATGCATATCAATTTTCTGAAGAAGGAGCCGTTTTCCGGTTCTTCAGAGGGGATGCGGTATCGCATGGCAAAAATCACATACACGGAACCGGACGAAGAACTGATTGCAAAAATTCGTGCCGGGGAAGTGGAACCTCCGGTCAATAAAAAGACCGGAGAAGTTATTCTGGAACCCACCAAAGACCGCTTTATGCTTGGCGTATGGGTATGGCCGGAGCCGTTTGATTTCCAGAAGACGCCGGAGGAACGTAAGGAATTCCGGGAGCTTCCGTTTAATGAGGACGGCGTAATGGAGGGGCTTGCCTGGCTGAATGAAATCAAACAGGAAAAGGACTGGCCGAGTCTCGCGTATAGTTGGAAGGACTGGAAAGAGATCACGGGGTGAAAGAATACATGATCATAGGAGTTATTGGCGGTGTCGGTGCGGGAAAATCTACGGTGCTGGAGATATTGGAGCAGTCCTATTCCTGCCGGATTTATCGCACGGATGATATCGCAAAGTCATTTTACCAGGCAGGAAATCCCGTATTTACGTCTTTGCGGGAACTTCTGGGAGACGATATGATCCGGGACGATCATATCGATATCCCAAAGCTTGGACAAAAACTGTATCAGGCGGGAAATGCCGGGCTGAGAGAGCGTATTGAGCGCATTGTGCATCCGGCGGTGTGGAAGAATGTAGATGCCCGGATTCGCGACGCTAAAAAAGAAGGCCGGAATATCGTTGTAGAGACCGCATTGCCAACCGGACATTTTACGGAGAAATGCGATGAAGTGTGGTTTGTACATTGCGAGCCCGAAATTAGAATCAAACGTCTTATGGAGTCGCGAGGATACAGCCGGGAGAAGGCATTGGGAATCATACGGTCGCAGATGGAGGATGAGGAATATTTCAGCTTGGCGGACTGGGTGATAGAGAATTCAGGAACAGAAGAGGAAACACGGAATGAGATTTACGAGCATTGCAAGCGGCTCGAGTGGTAACGCAAGTTATATTGGAACAGACAACACGCATATTCTCGTGGATGTAGGAGTAACCATGAAGGCAATTAATGAAGGTCTTCATGCAATGAACCTTGATTTACGGGATATTCAGGCTATCTTTCTGACCCATGAACATATCGATCATATCCGTGCGGTAGGGACAATTTCACGGAAATACGGTATTCCGATTTACTCTACGCTGGAGACGCTTCGGGAAACACTCCTAAACAAGACGCTGGGGGCTGTGCCAAAGGAAATGATGTTTCCGATTCAGCCGGATGAGGCGGTGACGATAGGAGACCTTGCGGTGACTCCGTTCACGATCGATCATGATGCGGCCAATCCGGTAGGATATCGTATGGAAGAGACCGAAACGGGGAAAAAAGCGGCCGTTGCGACGGACCTTGGCCACTTTGATGCCTATATTCAGTCCAATCTCCGCGGCGTCAATGCAATGGTTCTGGAGGCGAATCATGATATTGCCATGCTCAATGCGGGACCATATCCGTTGTCATTGAAAAGAAGAATTCTGTCGGATCATGGGCATTTGTCCAATGAGAATAGTGGCCGCCTGTTGGATCAGGTGCTGCACCCGGAGCTTAGGCATGTTTTTCTGGGACATTTAAGTGCGGAGAACAATCTGCCGGAACTGGCACTCCGCACGGTGCGGGAGCAGATCGACCAGTCGGATTCTGAATACCATGCAAAGGATTTTGACATTACGGTGGCAAGCCGGAATCATGTTTCGGAAATGATCGAGTTCTAGCCTGCGGCCATAGCAGCTATAGAATGCTGTTATATCAACACGAATAATTTGAAAATTTAAGTGGAAAATACAGCTTTTTGCTTGTGTTTTCCATTTTTTGCGTGTAAGTATTTAATGAACAAGTAATGATTGACGGGTAAACCGTTCTGAACCATGTGGAGGCATTATGAGAAAAGCAATTATCACCGTTGTCGGTAAGGATTCTGTGGGAATCATTGCCAAGGTTTGCACTTTTTTGTCGGAAAAGAATATAAATATTTTGGATATTTCCCAAACAATTACCGGTGGGTATTTCAATATGATGATGGTTGTCGATGTCTCTTCTGTACAGGAACCATTTGATGACATTGCTACACAGATTGAGGATATGGGAAGAGACCGGATCGGCGTTGTGATCAAGATGCAGCTGGAAGAGATCTTTACCATGATGCACCGTATTTAACGTTTCGACCGCAATAAATGAAGCAACTGTTTTCTGGAAGGAAGAACCATGGCGAATATAAATGATGCAGTGAATGTATTTGAAGTAGAAGAGACGAACAACATGATCGAGCATAACAATCTCGATGTTCGTACCATTACAATGGGAATCAGCCTGCTGGACTGTGCGGCGCAGGATGTGGATACATTCTGTGACAATATCTATAAAAAGATCACAAGCAAGGCTAAAAATCTGGTAAAGACGGGCGAGGAAATTTCCAAACAGTATGGCGT
>ONLM01000025.1 GCA_900318695.1 uncultured Eubacteriales bacterium
GCTACGACATTGTCTTCTTCGTTATAACATGGAACGACAATACTAATCGTTTTCAATAGTTCTTTTCTCCTAACTTTTCTGCCATGATGGTGATTTCCTCCGCGGTCTGCGCACCGGGATCCACCGGTACTTTACCGGATAAACTCTGCGATTGTACAGTTTTCCACCATTCATGGCCATTTGGTTTGATTTTACTCTTGCCCTTCCGGAAACGCAAGCAAAACCCCGTATCTCCTGTGGTGCTGTTTTTTCAGATCTTCACTGCGATTTTTATAGCTTTCCGGTTTTTCATATCATAAATGCCCTGTTCGACCGCATCAAGCCCTGTGAGACGTTCGGTAATGAACTCGGACGGATGAAGATGTTTCTCCTGAATCTGCTTCATTACCTGTTCCAGATTCCTGCGGCCGCCGCGGCTCAAAGAGAATTTCAAGGTCTTCCCCGCCATACCGCGTCCTATGGAAAACTTCGGAATCATGATGGCATCAATGGATTCGTTCAATCGCGGCAAACCCGGAAGCGGTGCCTTTGCCTCCGGCCCCCGTTCCTCGGTTTCTTCCCCGGAAGCGCCCTGCAGAGCAGCAAGTTCCTTCTGCTGGAGTTCTGTATCCGCACCGAAGTACATGACATTGGACACAACGCCGGTTCCATACTTTACCATATCGATCGCCTGCGGGAAGCTTAAATCACTGCCGCCGCAGATCAATACCGCATCGGCCCCCTTGGTTCCGGTTTTCTGAAGAACATAATTTACTACCGGAGAACCGGTGGAATTGGCAAGGGGATGCATCCCCTCCGGAAGCGACGCCCGGAGCGCTTTATAATTCAGAACTTCGACATGACAATGTTCATCGGACATGGCTTCTGCAATTCGCACATTGTCCGGACGGGATCCTACGGCATAGATCGTCTCTGCGCCGGAAAGCTTCGCACCCATAATGGCAGCCAGACCGATGGCACCAATGCCCATGACCACTACCGTTTGACCGGAGCGTACTCCGGCTTCGGCAACCGCCGTGAAACCGGTCTGTACCACATCCACACACATAAGCGCATCTTCCAGACTCAGTCCTTCCGGAATTTTCGCCAGATTCCGATCGGCATGCGGGAGATAAAAGGCTTCCTGGAAAGCGCCGTCAATGGATTTTCCTATGCTGTGTGCACTGAAGTTATGGCCGGCATGGGCGGGGTTCTCTTCTACATCCGGCTGATCCCAGTCCGGCGTAATCGCAGAAACCGCAACGATGTCCCCCTTCCGGAAGTCGCGGACATCCCGACCGGTTTCCAGTACTTCCGCAATACATTCATGCCCCAGCGTCAGATTCGGTTTTTTCGGACTTCCCTGCCAGATGGTGTGAACATCACTCGTGCACGGAGAGACCAGGACCGGTTTCAACAGTGCACCATGCTCCGCCTCCAGTGTCGGCCACGGCTTCTCCATATATCCGATCTCTGCATGGGATTTCAGAACAAATGCTTTCACTTTTCTCTCCTTTTTTGCTTTTTCAAAAACGTTCTTCGTTTAATTTTTTACGTTTTCCGATTCCGCACCGTTTCGATATCTAATTCATTCAATACTTGGTTTGCTAAATACTTGGTTTTTTAAATACCTGTTTTGTTAAATACCTGCTTCGTATTCTTCGATTTTCTCGGTTTTTAATACCCGTATCTTTACCTTTTCACTCAGCTTTTCCCGGATGATCGATGCGATTTCATCGGTATAGCCCGGTGCCACAATCAGGATTTCGTCCACCGGATCCTCATGAAAATAATCCGGTGCAACGATCGGAATATGACTTGCCGGAGCAAAGCGTCCCTGCTTGAAATCCGCAGAGTCAATGATGTAGCGAATCTGTCCTCCGAGCTGCGAGGTGGCGAGCAGAGCAAAGCCCTGATGACTCGCTCCCCAGACCGCAATGGACTTCTTTTCTTCTGCAAGTCTGCGGCAGTGCTCCTGAATGTCCGAAGCCAGCTTTTCATAGTTCTTTTTCAGCCCCGAAACATCGATCGGCTGTCCGTTAAACTGAAAGCTTGTAAGCTCCTCCGGATCGCAGCATTCCACGATGGCCTCGATGGTATCACGGTTAACCAGACGGGTTTCCAGCACACGGAATCCGCAATCGCTTAGAAGCTTTGTCAGCGTAAACTCGGTGTAATTTGCAATATGATCCCGCATGATTTCATAATATCCGGCATACTGCAATATATATTCAAAACTCGGGACCGTCAAAAGTCCCAGCGCACCCGGACGAAGGTTCTGATGAATGGTGCGGAGCATATCGCGAGGATCCGGCTGATGCTCCAGAAAATTAAACTGGACAAAGGCATCAAACGGTGCACCTGGAAACCGATGTCCCTGTTCTGCAAAATCCCGAGTAACCGAAAGACCTGCTGCCTGCGCTTTCTCCACGAGATCCTGTTTATGCTCAATTCCGCTTAAGCAAAGAGAACGCGGCCTCTGTCCTGTCAGTGAATCCGCCGGTTCGACAACGCCTTCCCACATCTTCAGGAACTCTCCCTGTCCGCAGCCGATTTCGATAATATTCCGGCCCGGGATGTGATGTTCCCGCATAGCCGCCAGAAGCCGGTCATACTCTTCATGACGAAGCTGTGTCATCGTCCGGGTACCGCCGCCGGCACGAATTACGTCTTTATAATAATCTACCGGATCCACATCCAGCTGTACCAGACCGCAGGACATGCATTGGCAAAGCAACAGATCAATGGCATGCTCCGATGCCACTTCATTCTGCGCCGGAATATTCTGCGCACTGGCGATTTCATTTTCCAGAAGCATCAGCGGTTTTAAGGCATCTTTCCCACAGGCGAGACATGCATGGGCCGGTTTTATGTTTTCTATATTCTTCATGTATTCTTCTTTCTTCCATGTTTCTACGGATTCGGTTTTCTCGTACTTTTTTCAAACTTCCTTCGCCCAGAATCTTTAGCGCAGTGACATGCAATCTCCCTTTACGCCGGTATCACATCGCCGAGTTTTCCCGCCAGTTCGGTAATTCCCTGCTCAAAGGAAATGCTTTGACGGAATCC
>ONLM01000002.1 GCA_900318695.1 uncultured Eubacteriales bacterium
ATGCCGTAAAAAAAATCAACGATATGTACGGATACACCATTGGCGACCGCTGCCTTACGGAATTATCCAATGTTTTAAAGCGCTATGCCTCCGACCGCATCTTCCCGGCCCGTTACGTCGGCGCCGAATTTGTCCTGCTTTTCGAGGGATTCCGTGAT
Source organism: uncultured Eubacteriales bacterium (assembly GCA_900318695.1). Lineage (GTDB taxonomy): Bacteria > Bacillota > Clostridia > Lachnospirales > Lachnospiraceae > Oribacterium. Next base: position 159 of record ONLM01000002.1, read on the forward strand.
GAAGAAGTCCTTCATTATCTCCGGGACATCAATCATGACATCGTCGAATCCATCAGCAAAGAGGGTCTTCCGCCCTTTACTCTGGCCGAAGGCGTCTGCTCCCATGTACCGCAGCGTCCTAACAAAATCTGGGACTATACTTCCTGTGCCGATCTCGGGCTCATCAAAGCCATGCAGCTCGGTACCGGACAGGCCATCCTTGTCCATCATGCGCCGGAGCTCGCCGTCGCATTACCGGTCACTCTGGGGCCGGAAGGGAAACTCTTCTCCAAGGAAAAATAAACCGGAAAAGGCTCCGTGGAGGCGGTTATTGAGGTAGCTGCCTCTTTTTGTTATACTGAGGAGCATTGGAGGAACAGTATGCAAAAAAATGATCAGTTTACGGTGACGATCACCGATTATACAAGCGAAGGTCTGGGCGTAGGCAAAACCGATGGCTTTGCCTGGTTCATTAAGGATACCGTCATTGGCGACGAGGTCATCGCACAGGCCACAAAGGTAAAAAAGAACTACGGCTTTGCCCGGGTTGTCCGGGTCGTAAAAAAAAGCCCGAATCGTGTCACGCCGGCCTGCCCGATCGCCGGTCCATGCGGCGGATGCCAGCTTCAGCATATGAACTACGAAGCGCAGCTCGCTTATAAAGAGGATCGTGTATACAACAATCTTCTGCGCATTGGCGAAGTAAACCCGGATCTGCTGGATCAGGTCTTTGAAGAGATTGTGGGAATGAAGGAGCCGTTCCACTACCGGAACAAGGCGCAGTATCCTATCTCAAGAGATCGTAACGGCCGTCTGATTGCCGGTTTTTATGCCGGACGCACTCATTCGGTTGTTGCTGCGGAGCGATGCCTTCTGGGTGTAAAGGAAAATGAATTCCTTCTCAAAACCATCCTCGCATGGATGGAAGAATTTCATATTGCACCGTATGATGAGACCAGTGGAAAAGGTCTTGTACGGCATGTACTTCTCCGAAAGGGGTTCCGGTCCGGTCAGATCATGGTCTGTCTTGTCATCAATGCAAATGATCTTCCGCACAAGGAGGAACTGATCCGGCGTCTGACCTGCGGCATTCCTGCACCGGCCGCAGCAAAGCATTCTGCGGGAGAAAAAGAAAATTTGAAATTCAGCGCAGAATCACGTAATTCTATCCATGTAGATAGCATCTCCTTCAGTGTCAATCGTGAACGAAACAACGTGATTATGGGAACCAAAATCGTAAACCTCCACGGTCCGGGATACATTGAGGACAGCATCGGCAGCATCCGCTTCCGCATCTCTCCTCTCAGCTTTTATCAGGTCAATCCGGTACAGACTGAGCAAATGTACGGTGCCGCTCTGGAATTTGCGGATCTTAAGGGCACGGAAAATGTCTGGGATCTTTACTGCGGTATCGGAACGATTTCCCTTTTCCTGTCTCAGAAAGCAAAGAAGGTCTATGGCGTTGAAATTATTCCGGAAGCCATTCGCGATGCAAAAGAAAATGCGAAACTAAACGGCATCAAAAATGCGGAATTCTATACCGGCGCCGCTGAGGAAGTGCTTCCGGAGTGGTACGAAAAGCATCCAAAGGAACGCATTGATGTGGTCTGCGTCGATCCGCCTCGAAAGGGCTGTGACGAAAAGGCGCTGGAGACCATACTGAAAATGGCTCCGGAAAAGATCGTTTATGTAAGCTGTGACTCTGCTACACTGGCCCGTGATGTGAAATATCTCCGTGCCCACGGGTATGAGCTGAGGCATGTCCGTCCAATTGATAATTTCTGCCATACCGTACATGTGGAAGTCGTGAGCCTTTTGCAGCGACTGAGCAGCGACTGAGCAACACCCGTCCGAAAGCCATTACTCTGGATGTTGAGATGGAGGATTACTACAGAATAAAAGGGGCCAGGACGAATGATTGAAAGTAAAACTATAATTGATATGGA
>ONLM01000087.1 GCA_900318695.1 uncultured Eubacteriales bacterium
CAAAGGGACATAGTGGTGATGTTACGGTCACAGCTACATTTAATGAAAATGAAATTACCGATGTGAAACTGGACGTATCCGGGGAGACAGAATCCATCGGGCAGGCAGCAGCTGACACATTAAAGAGCAGTATTCTTGAAAAACAATCCGCAGACTTCGATGCTGTTTCCGGAGCAACGGAGACATCGGATGCTGTAAAGAGAGCGCTTCAGGCCGCTATTGATCAGGCGACAGGAAAAGGTGCAGCGGCAGAAAAAACAGCATTAAAGGACGGAACCTATACCGAGTCAGTGCCTTCATATGGTTTTACGGGAAATATGGTCGGTGATGTGACTATTAAGGATGGAAAGATTTCGGATATCAAGATCACGTCAGAGACGGATTCTTTAACCAGCCAATGGTATTCGATTGCTGAGGAGAAGATGATTCCGAGAATTCTGGAGGCACAGTCTGTAGGAATCGATGCTGTAACAGGTGCGACCACTTCTTCCGGTGCAATAAAATCACTTGTGGCGAAAGCCATTGAAGATGCCGGCGGAAAAGCAGATGAATGGTATACGGTCCCTGCAAAATCAACAGAAGTAAAGAAGCTGGAAGGGTACGACGTCATTGTTGTAGGTCTGGGCGGTTCAGGCATTCTCTCATATTGTGCGGCAGCACAGTCCGGTGCGAAAGTATTCGGCATTGAAGCGGCAGCCGGCATTGGCGGTAATTCCGCATCCGTTTATGGACCAATGGCGATCAATTCAAAGAATCTTGCTGCAAAGTACAATAATGGTAAAGATTATATTGATGCAGAGGATGTTTATAAGACTTGGATGGAGTATGTAGAGTCCGATAAGAAAGCGGATATTATTCGTAAGGCGGTAGACGCGTCGGGTCCGGATCTCGACTACTACATGGATCATTTCGATTTTTCTTTTGATGGTCTGGGTGGCCTTTTGGGATCATTTGTACGTAAGGATTGGGACAAGGAATGGACTGTATATACTGCAGATGGCGATAACAAAAAATGGTATATTCTGGGTCCGGATCATACCTTCCAGTTCCAGCATGCGCTTGATAAGGCCAAGGCAATGAAAGAAGGCAATGATTACATGCTTGAGCTTCGGGCGAATAAGCTTCTGACAGATGCCGATGGAAATATCACCGGGGTAAGCTGTACAGCACAGGATGGAACGACGTATGAAGTATATGGAAAAAATGTGATCCTTGCCACCGGCGGTTTTGTCGGCAATGATGAAATGATGAAGAAGTATCTAGGCTCTACGGTACATGTCATTGGTGATCTTGTAAATAAGGGCGACGGCATTCGCATGGCACAGGATCTGGGTGCTGCGACCTATGCGATGGGAACACTTCCTATGATTCATGTTTCGCAGGTTCCAAATATCATCCGTACCGATGATCTTACAGCGGATCAGAAGGCGATTCTTTCTGCACTTGCTTTGACAACCGATGTGCCGGAGATTACGACCGAAGGCAAGAAGTGGGGTGCGGATGATGCTTCCGGAACAGATGCTTCTACCGGTCTTACCGTGGGCATTGCCTATGCACCGGGTTATATGTATTACAATGTCTGGAGCCAGAAAGCTATTGATGAAATTCGAACAAAAGGTCTTTCTGAGACAACTGCAAAAGCCAATGTAAACTTTATCGGAAATGGCGGAACACTTCCGGAAGCCGGAACTCCTGTGACAGACATTGATAAAATTCTTGAGGTTGGTGAAAAGTACAAGGATATTCTTTCCGGTAATGTAAAAGAACTTTCCGATAAGATGAAAGTAGATGTAAAAACGCTGGCGGAAACCTTAGGCGTTTCGGAGGATTCAGAAGATAAGTTCTATCTGGCGGCATGTGCTGGATGGTCGTACGGAACGGTAGGCGGACTGGATGTTGACATCAATATGAATGTATTGAAAGAAGATGGTACCGCATTCCCGAATCTGTATGCAGTCGGACAGGATTCCGAAGGTGTATGTAATGTGGATGGCAAGGCGTATAGCCCATGGGGCGGACAGGCACAATCCTGGACTTTTGTATCCGGAAGAACAGCCGGTGAGCATGCCGCAAAGAATGGAAAGTAAGATAGATTCGATTCGCTGTGACATAGAGAATGTGCATGATTTTGTAGCAGGAAAGGGCATAAACTTAATAATTTTCATTAGATTACTCGTGGATCTTTCGTTTCTGTGCTAGAATAACAAGGTATGGGCTTTGATACCGATATGGTTTCAAAGCCGCCAGAATATCTGGTTAAACTATATTTGAAGGAATGAAAAAATGAGTCAGAAATATGATGTAATCATTGTTGGTGCAGGCCCGGGCGGAATCTTCTCTGCATATGAGCTTATGAAAAAGAAGCCGGAGTTAAAGATTGCGGTTTTTGAAGAAGGAAACCCTTTGGAGAAAAGACATTGCCCGATTGACGGCAAAAAAATCCCGAGCTGCATTAACTGCCCTACCTGTGCAATCATGAACGGCTTTGGCGGTGCCGGAGCATTCTCTGATGGAAAATACAATATCACCAATGACTTTGGCGGTACATTATATGAGTATATCGGCCGTGATAAGGCGATGGAACTTATGCAGTATGTAGATGAGATCAATGTTTCTCACAGCGATGCAGAGACCAAGATGTACTCAACCGCGGGATCGGAATTCAAGAAGATCTGTATTCAGAACAAACTGCAGCTCCTGGAAGCAAGTGTTCGACACTTGGGAACGGATATCAACTATGTGGTTCTTCAGAATCTTTATAATGAGATGAGAGACCATGTTGATTTTTATTTTGCCACAGCAGTAGAGCATATTGTAGCGAATAATGAAGGCCGGGCAGCAGGATATAAGGTGGAAACCAAAGCCGGAGAATTTGAAAGTGAATATCTGATTGTTTCGGTAGGACGAAGCGGTAGCAAATGGATGGAAAAGGTCTGCAAGGAAATGAACATTCCAACTATGTCGAACCGTGTTGACATCGGTGTTCGTGTAGAACTTCCTGCCGTTGTTTTTTCCGATATCACCGATCGACTTTACGAAGGAAAGATCGTATACAAGACCGAGAAATTCGAAGACTCTGTGCGTACGTTCTGTATGAATCCAAACGGTATTGTTGTAAATGAAAATACCAATGGCATTGTGACCGTAAATGGCCACAGCTTTGAGGATCCGTCGAAAAAGACAGCAAATACAAACTTTGCACTTCTGGTAGCAAAGCATTTCTCAGAGCCGTTTAAGGACAGTAATGGATACGGCGAAAGCATCGCTCGTCTCAGCAATATGCTGGGTGGTGGCGTCATTGTACAGCGTTTTGGCGATCTTGAGCGTGGACGTCGCAGCACCGTAAAGAGAATTCAGGAGAACACGGTACATCCTACTTTGAATGCTACCCCTGGAGACTTAAGTCTGGTTCTTCCAAAGCGTATTCTGGATGGTATCATTGAGATGATTCATGCATTGGATAAGATTGCACCGGGTACAGCAAATGATGATACTCTGCTCTATGGTGTAGAAGTAAAGTTCTATAATATGGAAGTAAAGCTGAACAATAATCTGGAGGCGGAGAATTATCCAAATCTTTATATTATTGGTGATGGCAGTGGAGTAACACATTCATTATCTCATGCAAGTGCGTCCGGCGTTTATGTAGCCGATCGAATTGCAGAGATAACGGAGTAACGGTCTAAACAAAAGAATAAGCTTACACGAAGATAGAATATGTACTCTCTTTACTGGACAAACCAGTAAGGAGGGTATTTTTATGTTTTTTTAAAAAAATTGGGGGAATAAATAGGGGAATGTTAAAATAGACGAAATAATTTATTGCTTTAATTTGCTAAAGGTTATAATATATCAAGAAACAAAAAAAGGAG
>ONLM01000237.1 GCA_900318695.1 uncultured Eubacteriales bacterium
CATTGCAGATGTACGCTCCGCGGCCGTTCATACGGCCTGTCGGATCGAGAGAAAAACTGCCGTCCGGTTTCTTTACGATCCTAAGAAAAGCAGTCTTCTCTTTTTTCTCTCCGCACCCAATGCAGGTTCTCTCAGGTATCTTTTTCATAAGACTTAAACTTCCTCGCTGCTTTCTGTGGCTTCAGAAGAGTCTTCGGTGTTTTCTGTATCTGTAGAAAGATCCTCAAACAGTTCCTCGGATTCCTCGGCGTCTGTATTTTCGCTCTGGTAATCAATGCCCATCTCGTCAAAGATTCCCTGCTCCTGAGCCTGAGACTCGGATTTAATATCAATCTTATAGTTGGTCAGCTTGGCAGCAAGACGTGCATTCTGACCTTCCTTACCGATGGCAAGAGAAAGCTGATTATCCGGTACAATGACCATGGCTTCTTTATTGTCCTGATCAGCGATTACAGCGATAACCTTTGCTGGAGAAAGTGCATTCTCAATGAGATAAGCAGGATTCTCGTCGTAGCTGATGATATCGATCTTTTCGCCGCGAAGCTCATCAACGATGGTATTTACACGAGTACCGTTCAGACCGACACATGCACCAACCGGATCCACTTCAGGATCGTTGGACATAACGGCCATCTTGGTTCTGGAACCGGCCTCACGTGCAATGGACTTGATTTCTACAATGCCCTCACGAACCTCGGAAACCTCTTCTTCAAAGAGACGCTTTACGAGTTCCGGATGGGTTCTGGAAATCATTACACGTGGTCCACGAGGATTGTCCTTAACTTCTACAACGTAGACCTTGATGCGCTCGTTCGGTACAAGCTTCTCGCCCTTTACCTGTTCATTCTCAGAGAGATAGCCGTCTACCTTTCCGAGATTTACAATGATGGAACGTCCGGTGTCGCGCTCTACGGTGCCGGTAACAACTTCCTTTTCCATAGAGTAATACTCGTTGTAAAGAACCTTACGCTCTTCTTCACGAATCTTCTGTACGATGACGCCCTTGGCATTCTGGGTAGCGATACGTCCAAAGCTCTTTGAATCGATCTCTACCGGAACGATAGAACCGAGCACATAACCCGGATCGATCATTCTTGCATCTGCAAGGGAAATTTCCTGATCCGGATCATAAGCATCGTCTACAACGACCTTTTCACAGATTACATGAAAATCACAGGTATCCGGATCTACCGTAACATGAACGTTGTCGATGTTACCGAAATGGTTTTTGCAAGCAGTCTCAAGAGATGCCTGGATCGCCTCGATAAGAGCAATCTTGGAGATGCCTTTTTCCTTTTCCAGTACGTCGAGTGCTTCACTAAGTTCTGTATTCATTTTTATTTACCCCTCCCGGCAAGTATTGTATGGCTCTATGCCTGATCTTTAATATTTAGAGACAGCAGAACATATTATTCTGCTGCTTCGTCTGCAGTACCTTCCTCCGGCATGATGTCATCATTACCCGGCTGGTCTTTGAAGCCAAGGGAGCAAACCTCAAGCATATACTGCTCGGGAATAAAATCCTCCTGGTCGAGCCACTTGGAAAGCTTTCTTGAAACTTTAGCGCAGTCATCAACTGTCATATCCACTCCATCCTGTCTCAGGATGAATGCTCTGAGATACCATTCATTATTCTCATTTGTGAAGGTTACGCTGTCTACGTCGTATCCGTCCTTAGGACAGATGTCCATCAGATAGGCCTTTACCCGCTCTGTGTAATTTCCATTTGCCTGCATAAAATTCCCTCTAAACTTAAGCAAAAGGAGCGGGCGATTTGCCTGCTCCTTCTAAACTAGTCAATAAATACGGTTAGATAATAACACTTCTTTTTTGGTAAATCAAGCTTTCTGCACGGCAAAATGTGGATTTTTAAGGGATTTGGGGCTATAATTCTGTTGTTTTACTGCTTTTTGCAGAGTGTAGAAAGGAAAGAGGATGGAGCAGAATCATATCATATTGGTCGTGAATGAGAATGCAGAAAAAAGAGCGGTATTCCGCAAAAGACTGGAACAAAAGGCCATGGTCCTGGAAAGCGGCAATGAGGATGCTGCGATCAAACTTTTGGGGGCAGTTAAAATTTCACTGGTTTTTTTGATTCCGGGACAGGGTGAGGAAGAATCTTTTTTACTGCGCAGGATGAAGGAACAAGGCCTGGTGGAACGGATTCCTGTAATGGTTTGCGACAATTCTTATGACCAGGAGCGAATGAATCGGTTTTATGCTTGGGGATGCAGCGATTATGTATGTGAGCCTTTGTTGGATCTGGTTCTTTATCGAAAGCTTGCGTTCATGCTTCGCCTGTTGGATGCAGAGAAAATGCGTACGCTTCTTTCCAGAAAAGAAAAGAAGGGAACAAAAGAGGGCAAGCTTTCGGAGAAGAGTTATGATGCGATGACCGGTCTGCTGAATCATTCGTACGCGATTCAGGCCATTAAAAAGGCAATTCAGGATCATCCTGAAAAATCCGTGGCGATTGCTGTGATGGATGTGAACCATTTGAAAAAGGCAAATGATCAGTACGGGTATCTTTTTGGAAACCGGGTACTGCGGTACGTTTCCGAACGGCTGACGGAGGCGGTGCGCGAATCGGATATCGTTTCACGCTTTGGGGACGATGAATTTCTGATCTATATTCAGCATAACGGACATCCGGAGATCATTTTTGACAGAATTCAGCAGTTGATTAACGGATATGTAGATAATTATGCATTGTCGGTTTCTATAGGAATCGCCTGTGATCAGGTGGCAGGGCGGGATTTTGACATGCTCTTCTCTGCTGCGGACAAGGCACTTCATTATGTGGAAAATACAGACCGAAGCGGATATTGTTTTTATCAGAATGATTTAAAAACAGCGACCATTCATTGAGATGGCCGCTGTTTTTGTATGATTATATATATTTTGGATTTCCGGGATGCTTATAAAAGCCCTTGTATTAAGATGATCAGAATGAGAACCGGCAAAACAAACCGGAAATAGTGCTGAAGTCCGGCAGGAAGCATCAGCCCTTCCCCCTTGTTGCATTCTTTGCGATAGGCATCGAAGCCCCAGCCCTTTCGGCTTACGCAGAACATAAGATATATGAGAGAACCGATTGGAAGGAGCAGATTGGAAACGATAAAATCCTCGGAATCCAGTACATCTCTTCCACCGATCAGATGGAGACCGGACCAGAGATTGTATCCCAGAATGCAAGGCATACTTGCAATGAGAATGAAAATACAGTTTATCAGAACCGCCTTTTTACGGGTCCAGTGGAAATTATCGATTGATGTCGCAAGCAGATTTTCAAATACGGTAATGACAGTAGAAAAACTTGCAAAGGACATAAACAGGAAGAACAGGCTGCCCCAGAGCCGTCCGCCCGACATATGAATAAAGACCTTAGGCAACGTAAAGAAAATCAAGGACGGACCTGCATCCGGTTCTACTCCGAAACTGAAGCATGCCGGGAAAATAATGAGTCCCGCTACGATGGCAACAAAGGTATCGAGTACACAGATTCTGGCGGCTTCTCCGGCAAGACTGAAGGAATCCGACATGTAGGAACCGAAGATTTCCATGCAGGCAACACCAAGGCTCAGTGTAAAAAAGGACTGATTCATGGCGGCGGCAATAACATTGGCCAACCCCTTCATAACACTGCCATGACCGAGATCGGCAATCCGTTCCATACTCGGAACAAGATAAAAGGATACACCGGTTGAAGCTCCCGGCAGAAATAAACTGTGCACGGCGAGAATTACAATAAGAAAAAGCAGCAGAGTCATCATGACGGTGGTGATTTTTTCCAATCCTTTCTGGAGGCCAAAAGAGCAGACCAGAAAACCGGCGAGCACAGTGGCGGCCATATAGAAGGTCATTTCTCCCGGACGGGACAGCAGCTGGCTGAACACCGCTTCGACTTCGGTATCCTGTACCGTTTCAAAGGTGCCACCGGCAAATTTAAAGAAATAAGACAGCATCCATCCGGAAACGGTCGTGTAGTACATCATAAGGAGATAGGCTCCGGCGATGGCAAACCATCCGTGAATGTGCCATTTGCTACCGGCCGGCTCTAGTGTTTTGTATGAAAGTACCGCGCTTTTCCGACTGGCACGGCCTACCGCAAGTTCCATTGTGAGAACCGGGAGTCCCATGATAAAAAGAAACAAAAGATAAAATAATACAAAGATACCGCCGCCGTTCTGTCCGACAAGGTACGGAAACTTCCAGATGTTTCCGATTCCAATGGCGCAACCGGCGCTGACAAGAATGAATCCAATGCGAGATTTAAATCCTTCACGTTTACCCATAACATAACTTCCTTTTTCATACTTCCTGGCGAAAAGCCGCATCGTGCGCAGACACGATACATTAAGACTTTAAATCGCCACAATGTTTATATACTAGCAAAGAATAGGAATGGAAGCAATAAATGAAAATAATATGATGCAAAGAGCCCGGTTCTGTTCCAAGACAGATCCGGGCTCTTCACATCAATCTACTCTATTTATACTCTATTTGGTTACAGGTAACGCTACGGCACGGAGTACTCAGCCGTTTTCTACATTTTTGGTTTTATCCAGAATAGCCGGAATCTCGGCCAATGATACGATGCGGTATTTCAGTTCTGCACGGGAACCGGCAAGATCTTTCAGCTTTTTGGAAATTCTGTGATAAATAATGCTACAGTCTTCTTTCTTTGTGCCAATCAAAAGAAGCAGAAACTGGCTGGAACTATACTTCGTATAGACGTCGCCCTGGCGCAGTCCCTCATACAGCGCCTGTTTTAAAGCGTCCGCCCGTATCGTTAATTTTTCTTGATTCTGGATCGGTTTCCCTTCGTAATCAACCAACGTACAAAGCATCATAAAAATAGAATTGCCGCGGCGTACAAGGTTTCTGCGAAGGACATTGTACACATCGATGAAACTCGAGAAGGCACAATAGTAAGAGCCGAGACTCGTAATATCTCCCTTCGAATTCTTTAAGGCGGCATCACGTTCGAGAATGCCGGCCTGAATTTCCTCAATGTCATCGGATACCACTTTAATATCGTCGTAAATCCGTTCATAACAGCGAATCAGTTCATCCGGAAGCGGTACTTCCAGTTCATCCAGATAGTAACGTGCTGTTTTGTTGTAAAGTTCATAGGCATCTTTGTATTCTTTGCGAAGAATCAAAGCATCGATGACATTCGTCTGCCATCC
>ONLM01000008.1 GCA_900318695.1 uncultured Eubacteriales bacterium
ATTTCAGCTATAATTTTCTTCGAAATGACCGCATTGGCATTATCGGACCAAACGGTGCCGGTAAGTCCACCCTGATCAAAATGATCACCGGCTGGGAAAAACCCGACGAAGGAGCGGTTCTGATCGGTCAAACGGTAAAAATCGGATATTTCTCACAGGAAAACGAAGAGCTCGATGGTTCTCAGCGGGTAATTGATGCCATTACGTCCATCGCAGAATACGTACATACGGTAGACGGCACCATCAGCGCCAGCAACATGCTCGACCGCTTTTTATTCCCACCATCCCAGCAATATATGAAAGTAGAAAAGCTCAGTGGCGGAGAAAAACGCCGGCTTTATCTGCTGCGTGTCCTTATGTCTGCCCCCAATGTCCTGATCTTGGATGAACCGACCAATGACCTTGATATACGGACCATGACCATACTAGAGGATTACCTCGATCGTTTTGCCGGTATTGTAATCACCGTTTCCCACGACCGGTATTTCCTTGACCGCGTGGTAAACCGCATTTTCGCCTTTGAAGGCAATGGCACAATTACGCAATATGAAGGTGGCTATACCGACTATCAGGTTAAATTTCTGAACAAGCACCATGATATTTCCGCCCAAAGCTTTTCAGCTGCAGGTTCCGTAGCACGTACCGGAGTTCTTTCCGGTTCAAGCCTCGATACCTCTTCCATGACGGATTCCGGCAATTCCACATCCGTTTCCGGCAGAGACCGCCATCAGCTTCGCATGAGTTATAAAGAAGCCAGAGAATGGGAGAGTATTGAAAGCGAAATTGAAGCTCTGGAAGAACAGATTCAGACCACAGAGCAGGAAATTCTCCATTATGCAAATGATTTCATCCGTCTCAATGAATTGTCTTCTCAAAAGGAAGATTTGGAGAACCAGCTTGCGAAAAAAATGGAGCGTTGGGAATATTTGTCTGAACTCGACGAAAAAATCCGCAATCAAAACAGTTGACTTTATGTATTAATACGAATACAATAAATATAACTCAATTTTAGTATGCTATTTGATTTTTTAATGATCAATTTATCCATGAAATACGTCGATCACTATTTATCGATCTATTTCTTTTTTCCTTTCTTTTCAAAAGGCAGCTCTTCGGAGCTGCCTTTTGCGTTATCGTATATCTGAGTTATCGGAGACATAACGATATATTTATGCTTGGTATAACTTTTATGGATGGCTTTTATCATTATTATTCTTCACTTCATCGTTTTAAAGTGGTATCCTTAATAAAGCAAAACAATAAAAAATTATCTGTTTTGCCATATTATAAGGAGGATGAAGTTATGAAAAAGACAAAAGCTTTACTTGCATTACTCAGTACCAGCTCCATGGTATTCAGTCTTGCTGCCTGCGGTTCTTCTGCGTACAGTACCGCAACAACTGCTGCCGCTACGGGCGCCGGAACTGCAACAACCGCTGCTGCTGCCGAGAGTACACCTGCACAGCCTGCCGGTGCAGCCTCAAAGGATGCACTGAAGGTTATGATGGAGACTCCGGTACAGTCACTGGATCCACAGCAGGCCACCGATGGAACTTCCTTCGAAGTCATCGCGGATTATACTGATGGTCTCATGCAGATGGATAAGGACGGCAAAGCCGTAAACGCCCTTGCCGAGAGTTATGAGGTTTCTGATGATGGTCTTACTTGGACTTTCAAGATCAGAAAGGATGCAAACTGGTCAAATGGCACACCGGTTACCGCCAAGGACTTTGTATTTGGCTGGCAGAGAGCCGTTGATCCAAATGTTGCATCAGAATATTCCTATATGCTCAGCGATATCGGCCAAATCAAGAATGCAGCCGAAATTATCGCCGGTAAAAAGGACAAATCTGAACTGGGTGTAACTGCCGTAGATGATAAGACACTTAAGGTAGAGCTCAACTCTCCGGTATCTTATTTTACATCCCTCATGTATTTCCCTACATTCTATCCGGTCAATGAAGAGTTTTTCAATTCTTGCGCGGATACATTCGGCACATCTCCGGAAACCACTCTTTCCAATGGTGCTTTCATTCTTGATTCTTATGAGCCGGCCGCAACCGAGTTCCATCTGAGCAAGAACGAAAACTACTATGATGCCTCAAAGATTCAGCTTGCCGGTCTTGATTACCAGGTTATCCAGGATTCTCAGACCGCTTTAATGTCTTACCAGAACGGAGAGCTCGATATGACTCTCGTAAATGGCGATCAGGTCGATCAGGTCAAGGATGATCCTGCATTCAAGGCCATCGGTGCCGGCTATCTCTGGTACGTATCCCCTAACATCAAAGAAGTACCTGAACTTGCCAACGACAACATTCGTAAGGCTCTTACCTTCGCTATTGATCGTGAAGCAATCACATCAAATATTCTGAAGGATGGTTCAAAGCCAACCTATACCGCTGTGCCTATGGATTTCGCCGCAGGTCCTGATGGTTCCGATTTCTCAGCAGATCAGACCAAGTTCCAGGATGTATGTGCTTCCGATACCGCTAAGGCTGCAGAGTATTGGAAAAAAGGTCTGGAGGAATTAGGTAAGGACAGCATCAATCTCGAAATGGTTGTTGATGCCGATGATGCTCCTCAGAAGGTTGCTACCGTTCTTCAGGAACAGTGGCAGAGCACATTACCAGGTCTTACCATCAGCCTTAAGGTTGAGCCTAAGAAGCAGAGAGTAAAGGACTTACAGGATGGCAACTATCAGCTCGGCCTTACAAGATGGGGTCCGGACTATGCTGATCCTATGACATACCTTGGCATGTGGGTTACCGACAACTCTAACAACTACGGCTTCTGGTCTAATGCAGACTATGATGCCATCATTAAAGAGTGCACAACCGGTGATCTTGCAACCGATGCAAAGGGGCGTTGGGCAAAGCTCTATGATGCAGAGAAGATTGTTATGGATAACTCTGTGATCTTCCCACTGTATACTCAGTGCAATGCGGAAATGGTTTCCACAAAGGTTAGCGGTGTTGAATTCCATCCGGTCGCACTCAACCGTGTATATAAGAATGCTGTAAAATCAGAATAAAATCTTTCGGATTTAGATTTCCGCAAGGCAATTGCATTTACAGTCTACATACAGGTCGCAGTAATGCGGCCTGTAAATTTTAAGTTATACCTTTCCCGCACGAAAGCGCTGTAAGTTCCTTACATACGCTGTTTACGGAGGACGTTATGAAAAAGTACATCACGAAAAGAGTGCTCACCTCATTATTCACTTTGCTGGTCATTCTTCTAGTCTTATTTATCCTTATGCAGTTAATGCCCGGATCACCGTTCAATGATGAAAAGCTGAATGACAGTCAAAGAGCCGCTCTTTATGCAAAATACGGATTGGATCAACCCATCTTTATCCAGTTCCTGAATTACGTTAAAAATATGCTGACCGGTGATTTTGGTGTCAGTTACAATATTTCAAAGAATACACCGATTTCTCAGCTGATTCAGACCCGTTTGCCGATTTCTATCAATATCGGTGGTGCTGCCGTTGCCTTCGGAGCAATCTTAGGGTTAATCCTCGGATTGATCGCCGCTCTGAAACACGACACCTGGGTTGATACGCTCTGTACCGTAATTTCTGTCATCGGTGTTTCTGTACCTTCCTATGTATTCGCTCTATTATTGAGCTACCAGTTTGGATTTAAATTCAAATGGTTCCCAATGTTGTTTGATGCCCGTTTGGCACTCAAATCCAGCGTTCTTCCTAGTGTTTCTCTTTCCATGTTTACGCTGGCTTCTATTGCCCGTTTTACCCGGTCCGAAATGCTGGAAGTCTTAGGCAGTGATTATATGCTTTTAGCCGAATCAAAAGGTATCTCCGGATTTTCTCTTATTTTCCGTCACGCCCTGAGAAATGCTCTGATCCCGATTGTCACCGTACTTGCGCCGCTAATCGTCGATCTTATGACCGGTTCTCTCGTAGTAGAAAAAATATTTGCAATTCCGGGCGTCGGCTCTTTATTGGTCAATGCCATTCAATCCAATGACTATAACGTCGTTATTTCTCTGGCTTTTATTTATTCCGCAATGTATATCGCCATCATGCTTGCAGTTGATATTCTTTACGGAATTATCGATCCAAGAATTCGATTAGCAAAGGACGGTAAATGATTATGCTTAAAAAGAATGAACCGGCAGCAGCCACAACCACGAGCGTTGCCGCCTACATACCGGCTGATGCTGATTTTCAGCTCAAAAATGATCAGAATGGCATCTCCATCGATTCCAATTTTGCATCACAATCCTTCTGGAAAGACGTTTCCATCCGCTTCTTCCGAAAGAGAAGTGCTGTCATTGGTCTGATCTTTGTTCTTCTGATCACTCTGATGGCCGTTATCGGTCCCCACCTTAACCAATACAATTATTCGGCACAGAACCTTGCGGAAAAGAATCTCGCTCCGCGTATTCAGGGAATTGAGTATTTGGGCATCTTTGACGGTTCTGAAACCATGATTACCACAACCGGTACAAAAAAAGTCAACAACTATGCCAACGAAAAACTGATCCACACCTTTTACTGGTTTGGATCCGATAAATATGGCCGCGACATATGGACCAGAACATGGTCCGGAACCCGGGTATCTCTGATCATCGCCGTTGCCGCAACGATCATCGATATGGTAATCGGTATGTCCTATGGTCTGATCTCCGGATATTTTGGCGGAAAAACCGATATGGCCATGCAGCGTATCCTGGAAATCATGAACGGAATACCACGACTTGTTATCGTTACACTGTTACTTTTAGTCCTGCACCCGGGCATGATTACCATTATCTTTGCCCTCATGCTCACAGAATGGGTCGGTATGAGCCGAATCGCCCGTGCCGAAATGTTAAAACTCAAAGAGCAGGAGTTTGTACTGGCTTCCAAAACTCTAGGTGCCGGTTCTTTCCACATTATCTTCCGCGAGATCCTTCCCAACATCATCGGGCCGATCATTACCCAGGTAATGTTCTCCATTCCAACCGCAATCTTTACAGAGGCTTTCCTTTCCTTTGTCGGACTGGGAATTCCTGTACCACAGTGTTCTTTGGGATCATTGATCTCAGAAGGCTACAACAGTTTTACAACGCACGCGTATCAAATTGTACCGCCAATTATCGTCATGGCGCTCTTAATGCTTTCCTTTAATCTGATTGCCGACGGTTTGCGCGAAGCTCTGGATCCAAAATTGAAGGAGATGTAAGCTATGGCAGAAAAGAAAGAAAAAATTTTGGAAATCCGCGATCTTGATATCAGTTTCAAGACCACTGCGGGTCTTGTTCATGCCATCCGAAGCGTGGACATTGACCTATGGAAAGGCGAAACCGTAGCCATCGTAGGTGAATCCGGTTCCGGTAAATCCGTAACCATGAAAGCCGCTATGGGCATTCTCGCCAAAAACGCCATTGTCAATCAGGGCAGTATCCGTTTTTCTTATCGTCACGAAAACGGAGAGAACGAAACAGTAGAAATTTTAAGCAAGGACAAAAACTGGATTCGACGTCATATTAACGGAAAACGGATTTCCATGGTCTTTCAGGACCCTATGACTTCTTTGGATCCAACCATGACCATCGGCAAGCAGATTATGGAAGGCATGTTGTGGCATTTCAAAATGTCTAAACAGGAGGCCTATGCCCGTGCTGTCAAACTCCTGCAGGAAGTTGGCATTACCGATGCCGAAGCTCGAATGAAAAACTACCCGCATCAGCTCTCCGGCGGTATGCGTCAGCGTGTTGTTATCGCAATCGCATTATCCTGCAATCCGGATCTGCTGATCTGTGATGAACCCACAACCGCTTTGGATGTGACCATTCAGGCGAAAATCCTTGAACTTATTAAAAAGATCCAGTTGGAGCGAGGAATTTCCGTAATCTATATCACCCATGACCTTGGCGTCGTGGCAAAGGTAGCTGATTATGTCAATGTTATGTACGCCGGAAAAATCGTCGAAAAGGGTACGATCAACGAGATCTTTTACGACCCAAGACATCCGTATACCTGGGGACTTTTAAGTGCCATGCCGGATCTGGATACCAACGACGATCGACTCTATGCCATTCCGGGATCCCCGCCAAATCTGCTTCACGAAAAAGAAGGCGATGCATTCGCTCCTCGAAACAAATATGCCTTACTGGTTGATGACAAGGCACAGCCACCGATGTTCCGTATTTCCGATTCTCATTATGCAGCCACCTGGTTACTGGATCCTCGTGCACCAAAAGTGGAAATGCCGGCTGAGTTAAAGTCCAGAATCGAACGTATGAAGAAAGGAGCTGAGATCGATGGCAGTCAATTATAATCAGGAGCCTCTGCTTAAAGTCGAAGGCCTTAAGCAATATTTTAAAGTATCCAAGTCTTTTACCGTAAAAGCCGTTGATAATGTCAGCTTTGAGATCTATCCGGGCGAAACATATGGTCTGGTAGGTGAATCCGGTTCCGGTAAGTCCACCATTGGCCGTTCTGTAATTCGTCTTTATGACCCGACTGCCGGAACTATCCGGTTCAACGGTGCGGAAATCAGCGGTCGCATGAATGGTGAAACCCGTAAAATGCTACGGAACCAAATGCAAATGATTTTTCAGGATCCGATGGCTTCCCTGAATCCGCGAAAAAAAGTGCAGGACATTATCGGCGAAGGTTTGGATATCCACCACCATTATAAAAACTTGGAAGAGCGGAGCGAACAGATTCGCACAATCCTGAAAAAGGTTGGCCTGGCTCCGGAACATGCATCCCGCTATCCTCATCAGTTTTCCGGCGGACAACGTCAGCGTGTCGGCATTGCACGTGCTTTGATCATGAATCCCAAACTGATTATTGCCGATGAGTGCATTTCCGCTTTGGATGTATCCATTCAGGCGCAAGTGGTAAATCTGATGAAGGATATTCAGCAGGAGACCGGTACCGCATATATGTTCATTGCACATGATTTATCGATGGTAAAGTATATTTCCGACCGTATTGGAGTTCTTCATTTAGGACATCTTTTGGAAACCGGTACAACGGATGAAATCTTTTCCAATCCGATTCATCCTTATACCCGCTCCCTGCTTTCCGCCATTCCTTCTCCAAATCCGGTGATCGAAAAAAAGAGAGTAGCCGAAAGCTATGATTACAAATCCTCCGGAATTGATTATTCCTTGGGCACATCCCATTTAGTAAGCGGAACGCACTATGTAAGCTGCACGGATGAAGAATTCGACCGTTGGCGCAAAGCAGAACCGTTCCATTACAACTGATTACCCACTTTACACTTTGATCTGAAAGTGTGACTAAAATACTGTAAAGCCCCGTGAGACGAATACTATTTATCCATCTCACGGGGCTTTATATCATTACAATCTATCCGTATTCTGTAGGGCCATCCGCTGTGGACGTATTCCCAACGGGCGGCGGCTCTGCACAAAAAAGCCAGCCCCGCAGGACTGGCTTCTATAGCGACGAGGATGGGACTTGAACCCACAACCCGAATACACGGGCACCAACTTTCCAGGCTGGCCGACTACCATTATCACACCTCGTCATAACAGCCTGTTTAGTATAGCATCCGATTCTTTTAAAATCAAGTGTTATTTTTCAAAAAATAGGGTATAATCAATTATATGATTATTTAGAGGAGAGTATCCACGTGATAGTATTAGTAGATTTTGAAAACACACACGCATCCGGGCTGGAAGGATACGAATATTTAAACCAGAATGACACACTGGTAATGTATTACAGCGATGAGAACAGTTCTCTGACCAAAGGCATGGTCGATGATTTAAAGAGAAATCATGTCCACGTCAGTCTGGTCAAGCTTTTAAAGCAGCATTCCAATGCTTTAGATATGTATATTGCTTCCACAACCGGAATGTATCTCGATTCCGGCGAAAAAATCTGTATTGTTTCGAAGGACAAGGGCTATGCCGCCGTACGTGACTTCTGGCATAGTCTCCGCGGTGCAGAAATTCTTTTAGGTGAAACGATTCGCGAATGTTTTTTGCATTCTGTTGTAAATGACGACGAAAGAATTGCGCTTTGTAAAGAACGTTCACAGAAAGCTTCTCTGGTAGATGCTTTCACCACCATGAATACGGTTCCTACCAGGCCAACTCTTTCCCGTCAGAATAACAGCCGCAGAAGAAGAAACAATTTAATCAATTTCACGGAAATCACAGAGCCGGCACCGATCCTTCCAAACCCACTGGCTATGGAGCCGGTAAGGCCAATGGCTGAAACTGCGACAACTCCGGAAAATGATTCCAGAAAAAATGAAGAAAAAATGGCTGGAAAGTCAAAAAGAGACAGACGGCCGGAGTATAGCCGAAATGAAATGCGCGAGCATTCCCGCAGAAAGGATAATCCGGAGAATCCACAGGATAAGACAAATCCGTCAAACAAAATTTCAAATCACGGAGGCTATGACGGCCTTGATCGCATCAACGATCAGTCCAGAAAGCGGAACGAAGAAGCCAAGCAGACAGCAGAACGGTCTGCGGCTCCACACGAGGATACCAAACCATCCACTGCTATCGTCCCGCAGACACCGACCTCAACCAGTCTCGTCACAGTTCCAGCAAAGGACGTAAAGGAAGACCCTAACCGTATGCAGTTTGTCTGGGATCCCATTTCCCGGAGCATGAAAAAAATCGGTGCCGCCGCAGAGAAAACAGACGAAAACGCAACCGAAAAAAAAGAAAATGACGTTGCAAAAAAGGAACCGGCACAAGAGCCTTCTGTAGAGAACGAGGCGAAAGGTTCTGTTTCCGAAACTGCGACTGCGGAAAATACAACTGCTGTGGAAAATCCTTCTGCCGAAACCAAGGAAGAGCAATCCTCTGTTCCTGTCGATCATTCTGCAAAGAAATCCGAAGAGTCCGGAGCCAAAAAGAAAACAGCCGGAAAAAGAAGAACCTCTGCAAAACGGAAAACCTCTTCCAAAAAAGCAGCTTCCGCAATTACCTCCGATAAAAAAGAAAACTTGCCGGAAGAAACTAAAACCACGGCAGAAGCCGCCCTTACCGCAGATAACAAAGAAAGCGACCTGCCGGTAGTTACAGCCACAACGGCAGCCGAAACCAACCCTGCAGAAAAAGAGCAGAAGAGCGCAGATACGGAAGCCCCTGCAGTGAAGAAAAAGCGGACAACCGCGCGCAAGACTAAAGCAGTCAAAAAAGAAACGGCAGCCACAACAGAAGAGCCGGAAAAGAAAAAGCGAAAAACTACTCGCCGGAGCAGTTCCAAGAAGGCAGCTGATGCTTCAAAACCATCCGACAAAACAGAAAACATAACCGCGGAAGAAAAAAATTCCAAAGAAAATTAAATTTACACTTGCAAAGTGGTATATCCTATGCTAATATACCACTTGTCTCGCGGGAGTGCTGAAATTGGCAGACAGGCAAGACTAAGGATCTTGTGTCCGATAGGACGTGTGGGTTCAAGTCCCATCTCCCGCATG
>ONLM01000241.1 GCA_900318695.1 uncultured Eubacteriales bacterium
AATAAATTTTCTGATTTCATTGTATACCGAAATAAAGAGAATGCAAACAAAATTTGAGTAATACAGAAAAAAATTTAGAAAACAATTGTGAAGGCAGTTCAAAAAATAAAACCGGATCCCTTAGAGGGATCCGGTTTTTCCTGCATCAAGATAGCTGTATAAAGTATATTTGCTGATGCCAAAGGTCTGGCTGACTTTGTCTCCGCTTTTGGTGACCAGAAAGGCACCGGAATTGTTGAGAAACTGGATGGCGCGAATTTTTTCCTCTTTGTTCATAAGAGCGGCCGGTTTTCCAATGAGCTTGATGGATTGCGCAATCAGTTCATCCAGAAGATCGTTGACATTCAGAGGAATGTCCTCCGGTTCTTCCACCGTTTTTTCATCTTCATTGACAGCAATCAGATTGCCGATGGAGGAATCGATGGCAAGCAGGGCGGTAATATCAAAGTTGATGGCCAGTATGGCGACCACATTGCCGTCCGTATCGCGAATATACATAGTGGAGCTTTTCAGTATTCTGCCGCTGTGTGTCTTTGTCAGGTAGGCGATCTTATCCTGAAGTTTCTCCGGATCGGCTTTCAACGTTTCCAGTACGATGTGACTGGGTCCGTCTCCGGTTTCCCGGTTACTGACGTGTCCGTGTTCAATGAGTACAATACTTTTATCAATTTCTTTGCCGGTCAGATCATGAACAACAACTTCACATTGATTGCCGAAAGTTCCGGCGATCCCAGTTGCGATCTGGCGCAGCAGTGACAGTAAATAGGGGTCAAGCATGGAAAACACCTCTCAAGTGATTTATGGATATAACAAAATACTATCATGGATCCTTCGACCTTACAACGAAAGACCTAAAAAAAATTTTTTAGGTAAAATTGAAGTCATTAAATCTATGAAATAGAGAGTAGAAATATGCTTCTCAAGTATCACAAAAAGTAATATTATATATAAATAACAGGATAGTTTCGGGAATTAAAGGTAATATTGTACAATAAAGCACAAAGATCTTTGGCTAAAAATTTTTTTGAGTCAGGATTGCAAGTCAAGGACAGTGTGTTATCATTAGCTTAAAACTAAATATTATTTAGCCTAGCAAAAAATTTTTAAGCCAACAAAAATCAAAAGTAAAATCAAATCTACCGTTACAAAAGCCGATTGGAGGAGAGCAATGAGTAGAGAGTGTTTGAAGTGGGTCATGAACCGGATGCCGGGAAGTGAAGACCGGAATCTTTCGGTGATGTCATTGGAAAATGTTGCCAGTGCCAGAGCTTTTCACAAAAGTTTCCCGCAATATTGTGTGACACCCCTGGCGGATCTTCGCGGGATGGCAGGAATGCTGGGACTGGGAGGCCTTTATGTAAAAGACGAAAGCTATCGTTTCGGACTGAATGCCTTTAAGGTTTTGGGAGGTTCCTTTGCCATGGCAAGGTACATTGCAAAGGAAATGGGGAAAAACATTTCAGAAATGAACTATTCCTATCTAACCAGCACCGCCTTTCGTGAGGAGTTCGGACAGGCCACGTTCTTTACCGCTACAGATGGAAATCATGGACGGGGTGTTGCCTGGGCGGCACATAAATTGGGGCAGAAGGCTGTGGTGCATATGCCGAAGGGCAGTACAAAAATGCGTTTTGACAATATTGCGAAGGAAGGGGCCCGAGTTACCATAGAAGAAGTGAATTATGATGATTGTGTCCGTATGGCAGCGGCGGAAGCGGCGCAGACAGAGCATGGCGTAGTGGTGCAGGATACGGCGTGGGAAGGGTACGAGGAAATTCCTTCCTGGATCATGCAGGGCTATGGGAGCATGGCAGAGGAAACCGTGGAGCAGCTTCGGGAAATGGCGGTGAATCGTCCAACGCATATATTTGTACAGGCGGGAGTCGGATCGCTGGCCAGTGCAGTGGTGGGGTACTTTGTGAACCGCTTTCCGGAGGATCCGCCGAAGTTTGTCATTATGGAAGCCGGAAGCGCAGCCTGCCTTTATAAGGGTGCGGCAGCGGCAGATGGAACGCCACGGATCGTAACAGGAGATCTGCAAACCATTATGGCCGGGCTTGCTTGTGGAGAACCGAATACCATTGGCTGGGATATATTGCGGAATCATGCCAATGCCTTCCTTTCCTGTCCGGACTGGGTATCCGCCAAAGGAATGCGTATGCTGGCATCACCGGTGAAGGGAGATCCCAGAGTGATCTCTGGAGAATCCGGCGCAGTGGGCATGGGGGTTCTTTCTTCCATTATGAGCGACGACAGCTACAAAGAGCTGAGGGAAAATCTGGCGCTGGGAAAGGACAGCAAAGTACTTTTGTTTTCTACGGAGGGGGATACCGATCCGGATATGTACCGGAAGATCGTCTGGGACGGTGCGTATTCTTCTGATTGAACCGTGTGGATATCTTGGGCGAAAACGAAGGAGCCTGAAAGGAGCGTAACATATGGAACTGGATTATCAAAAGATCAAAGATGCGGCGGTCGGATATCAAAAGGATATGACGGCCTTTTTAAGAGCCATGATCTCTCATCCGTCCGAGAGCTGTGAAGAAAAAGAAGTGGTGCAGTGCATCAAGGCGGAGATGGAAAAGCTTGGTTTTGATAAAGTTGAAATTGACGGTTTGGGAAATATCATCGGCTGGATGGGAGAAGGAGACAAGATCATTGCCATTGACAGCCACGTGGATACGGTAGGAATCGGAAATCGTGAAAACTGGACACATGATCCGTATGAAGGCTATGAAACGGAGGAGATCATTTATGGCCGCGGCGGTTCAGATCAGGAAGGCGGTCTGGCCAGTGCCGTATATGCCGCAAAGATTATGAAGGAAATGAAGCTGATTCCGGAAGGCTACCGTCTGATGATCGTAGGTTCGGTACAGGAAGAGGACTGCGACGGTATGTGTTGGCAGTACATTGTCAATAAGGACGGGTATCGCCCGGAGTTTGTTATTTCCACAGAACCTACGGATGGAGGAATTTACCGTGGTCAGCGGGGACGAATGGAGATCCGTGTGGATGTGAAAGGAATTTCATGCCATGGCAGTGCACCGGAGCGGGGAGACAATGCCATCTATAAAATGGCGGACATTATTGCCGATATCCGTGCATTAAATAATAACGGATGTGATGATTCCACTGCCATTCGCGGACTTGTCAAAATGCTGGATCCGAAATTCAACCCGGAACATTATGAGGACGCCCGTTTTTTGGGACGAGGAACCTGTACGGTGTCGCAGATCTATTTCACTTCTCCTTCCCGCTGCGCGGTAGCAGATTCCTGTGCCATCTCCATTGACCGTCGAATGACCGCCGGAGAAACCTGGGAAAGCTGTCTTCAGGAGATCAAAGACCTTCCATCCGTGCAGAAATATGGAGAGGATGTCAAGGTCAGCATGTATATGTATGATCGGCCTTCATGGACCGGAGAAGTATATGAGACCGAAAGCTATTTTCCAACCTGGATCAACCGGGAGAATGCGGCGCATGTCAAGGCGTTGGTGGATGCACATCATGCACTGTTCGGTACAGAACGAATCGGTGCACCTTCTTCCATGGCCACAAGAACCGGAAGACCGCTTACGGATAAATGGACCTTTTCCACCAATGGTGTGGCGATTCAGGGCCGATATGGCATTCCTTGCGTAGGCTTTGGACCGGGTGCGGAATCACAGGCCCATGCTCCGAATGAAATTACCTGGAAACAGGATCTGAGCACCTGTGCGGCTTTATATGTTGCCGCTGTAAATCTGTATCCGGAAGAAGAAAAGACGGGGGATGCAACACAATTCCGAGCCGGAAAAACAAACAATAACATACTTTGATGCAGATAGATCGATCGGTTTAGAAAAGCAAGAGAGGAGCTTGTTATGGACAAGATGCTACAGAAGTATATGGATACGCTGAAGACATTGGATTTCAAGAAGATGTATGAAAATGATTTTTTCTTGACCTGGGAAAAGACGGAGGATGAGTTAAAAGCGGTATTCACCGTTGCGGATGCGCTTCGTTATATGAGAGAACACAACATTTCCACCAAGGTATTTGAATCCGGCCTGGGCATTTCTCTTTTCCGGGACAATTCCACTAGAACCCGTTTTTCCTTTGCTTCGGCCTGCAATCTGCTGGGACTGGAAGTGCAGGATCTGGAGGAAGGAAAGAGCCAGATCGCCCATGGAGAAACCGTGAGAGAGACGGCAAACATGATCAGCTTTATGGCCGATGTCATTGGTATCCGGGATGATATGTACATCGGAAAAGGAAATAAATATATGCATGATGTAGTGGATGCGGTTACACAGGGGCATAAGGACGGTGTTCTGGAGCAGAAGCCGACACTTGTAAATCTGCAGTGTGATATCGATCATCCGACGCAATGTATGGCCGACATTGCCCATGTTATTCATGAGCTTGGAGGAATCGAGAACCTGAAAGGCAAGAAGGTAGCCATGAGCTGGGCGTATTCTCCGAGCTATGGAAAGCCGTTGTCGGTTCCACAGGGCGTGATCGGTCTGTTCACAAGATTCGGAATGGACGTGGTTCTGGCACATCCGGAGGGGTATGAGGTCATGCCGGAGGTTGAGGAAGTTGCCAGAAAGAATGCAGCGGCTTCCGGAGGAAGCTTCACAAAGACCAATAATATGGCGGAGGCTTTTAAGGACGCCGATATTGTATATCCAAAGAGCTGGGCACCATTTGCCGCCATGGAAAAGAGAACGGATCTTTATGCAGAGAGCGACTTTGAAGGAATCAAGGCACTGGAGAAGCAGCTTCTTCAGCAGAATGCGGAGCATAAGGACTGGTGCTGTACGGAAGAACTTATGAAGACCACCAGAAACGGAAAGGCTATGTATCTCCATTGCCTTCCGGCGGATATCAATGATGTTTCCTGCGAGGACGGAGAAGTGGAGGCCAGCGTATTTGACCGGTACCGGGATTCCCTCTATAAAGAAGCAAGCTATAAGCCGTACATTATTGCGGCTATGATCTTCCTTGCAAAGCAGAAGGATCCGGTAGCGTGTCTCAAGGCGCTGGAAGAGCGCAGCGCGGCAAGACATTTTCAGGGATAAAACGAAAAAGGAGCAGTTATGGGGGCTAGAATCGTCATTGCGTTGGGAGGGAACGCATTGGGCACGAACCTTCCGGAGCAGTATAAAGCTGTTAAAGTAACGGCGAAAGCAATTGTGGATCTGATTGAACAGGGCCACGAGGTAGTCATTGCCCATGGCAACGGTCCTCAAGTGGGAATGATTCAGAATGCGATGACCGAACTGACCAGATCTGATCCGAAGAAATACATTCCCTGTCCTTTGTCAGTATGTGTGGCCATGAGCCAGGGATACATCGGCTATGATCTGCAGAATGAAATACGGGAGGAACTTCTGGACCGGGGAATGGACCGCGGTGTTGCCACGGTATTGACGCAGGTGGAAGTAGATCCGGCAGATCCGGCTTTTTTGAATCCAACCAAACCCATTGGAGCTTTTATGACCAAAGAAGAGGCTGAACAGCTGGTAAAGGAACGGGATTATCAGGTCATAGAGGACGCAGGCCGCGGATACCGCCGCGTTGTGGCATCCCCAAGGCCGATATCGATCATTGAAATCAAAACCATACAGTCGCTGGTGGAAAACAATCATGTGGTGGTGGCCTGCGGAGGCGGCGGAATTCCGGTATTCAGGACAGAAGGAAATCATTTGAAGGGTGCGGCAGCAGTCATTGACAAGGATTTTGCAGCCGAATGTCTGGCGGAATCCTTGAACGCCGATCTTTTGATCATCCTTACGGCAGTGGAAAAGGTGGCAATTCATTTTGGTACCCCGACGCAGGAGTGGTTATCGCATCTTAGCCCTGCAGAGGCGCGCCGCTATGCGGAATCCGGCGAGTTTGCCCCGGGTTCCATGCTGCCCAAGGTTCAGGCGGCTGTGAAATTTGCAGAGTCGAGAAGCGGCAGAAAAGCACTGATTACGCAGCTGGAGAAGGCCGGAGATGCCATGAAGGGTAAAACGGGAACCGTTATTTCCATTTGATAAAAAAGGAGGGCAGTATGATACGGATCGGAAACGGCAAAGTAATCACCAGGGACGCGGAAAGGCCATATATGGAAGATGGCGCCGTGGTCTGCGATGGTGAGATCATAAAAGAAATCGGTACCGGTGAAGAGATGCAGAAGAAATATCCGGGGGCAGAGTTTATTGATGCAAGAGGCGGCATTATCATGCCCGGATTCATCAATGCACATACCCATATCTATTCCGGATTGGCCAGGGGACTGGCCATTGACGGCTTTGACCCGACAAATTTCTATGAGATTCTGGATGGTATGTGGTGGAACATAGACCGGCATCTTACGATGGACGGAACGCGAGCTTCAGCCTATGCCACCATACTGGACTGTATCCGGGACGGTGTCACTACAATATTTGACCATCATGCAAGTTTCTGCGAAATTCCGGGATCCTTGTTTGCCATAAAGGATGTATGCCGGGAACTGGGCATGAGGGCCTGTCTCTGTTATGAGGTCTCGGAACGTGACGGAGAAGAGAAGACGCTGCAGGGCATCCGTGAAAATGCTGAATTTGCCCGCTGGGCGGCGCAGGAAAACGATGACATGATCAAAGCCATGTTTGGAGGTCATGCGCTTTTTACCATTTCCGATGCGACCTTCGCAAAAATGGTGGAGGAAAACAATGGCCTCACCGGATTTCATATCCATGTGGCAGAAGGAATGGATGATGTTTACGATTCTCTGCGGCGCTTCGGCTGCCGGCCGGTCAACCGTCTTTTGAACAACGGAATACTGGGGGAGAAAACACTGCTCGGTCACTGCATTCATATCAATCCGGCGGAAATGGAGATTCTCCGGGAGACCGGTACCATGGTGGTGAACAATCCAGAATCCAACATGGGCAATGCAGTAGGCTGCTCTCCGGTGCTGCCAATGCTTAAGAAGGGCATAGTAGTTGGCATGGGCACCGACGCCTACACCCATGATATGCTGGAAAGCCTCAAGGTCTTTCTGCTCATTCAGCGTCATAACGCTTGTCAGCCGAATATCGCCTTTATGGAGGATATGAAGATGCTGTTTGAGAACAACCGGATCATTGCCGGAAGATATTTCTCAAAACCTCTTGGAATTCTGAAACCGGGGGCAGCAGCCGATGTGATCGTCATGGATTACAAGCCGTTTACGCCGTTTTCTGATGCCAATGTGGACGGACATATGCTTTTTGGCATGATGGGAAAGAACTGCAGAACCACGGTCATTAACGGACGTGTTCTTTATAAGGATCGTGAATTTGTAGGTATTGATGAAGAAAAGATCAATGCATGGGTCATGGAACAAAGCAAAAAGCTTTGGGGCGAATTGAACCATCGGACGTATTAAAGGACGGAACGGCACAGGAAAACAAAAGAACACGGAATCGAAAAATAAAGGAGAGGCCATGAGCGATGTGATGAGACCGATACCTTTCGGGGATCTGATGAACTGGATTCTGATGGAATACCGGAAGGAACGTACCATATTCGGAGAGGGAAAGCTGATAAAACATACCGATGGAAAAGCACTCCCGATCTTTAAAGAAAAAATAGAGGCACCCTTTGGACCGGCCGCTGGACCGAATACACAGCTGGCGCAGAATCTGATTGCTGCCTATGTGACCGGAGCCCGCTTCTTTGAGCTGAAGACCGTTCAGAAAATGGATGGTCGTGAACTTGCGGCCTGTGTTCCCAAGCCATGCATCACAGCACAGGATGAATGCTATAACTGTGAATGGTCCACAGAACTTGAGGTGGGGCAGGCCTATGAAGAATATGTGAAAGCCTGGATTGCCTGCAAGGTGCTTGCCAGAGAGTTGGAACTGGGAGATCCGGAGGGATTTGTTTTCAACATGTCCGTAGGCTATGATCTGGCGGGAATTCAGACCGAAAAAGTGGATGGATTTCTGGAAGGAATGAAGGACGCCTCCCGTTCCCAGGTTTTTGTCAGAAGTCTTCAGTGGCTCCGGGAGCATCTGGATCTTTTTACCAAGGTCGATGCGGCGTTTATTGACTCCATCTCACCGGTCATCAGCACCTCGGTTACGGAGTCTACACTGCATGGCTGTCCACCGGATGAGATCGAGCGCATCGCCACCTATCTCATGACGGAAAAACATCTTAATACCTATATCAAGTGTAATCCTACATTGCTGGGGTATGAATTTGCCAGAAGCCGGCTGGATGCATTGGGCTATGATTACATCACCTTTGATGAGCATCATTTCAAAGAGGATCTGCAATGGGACGATGCGGTGGCCATGTTCCGGCGGCTGATCCGGCGGAGTGAGGAAACGGGATTGGAATTCGGAGTGAAATTGTCCAATACGTTCCCGGTAGAGGTGGCGGCCGGAGAGCTTCCAAGTCAGGAAATGTATATGTCCGGAAGAACGCTGTTTACCCTTACCACAGAGATGGCCCGGCGAATTACAGAGGAATTTAATGGAAAGCTCCGCATTTCCTATTGCGGCGGTGCCGATGAGCATAACATCCGGGCACTTTTTGATGCGGGGATCTGGCCGGTTACCATGGCCACCACATTGCTGAAGCCCGGTGGATATGAGCGTTTGTTCCAAATCGCCATGAAATTCCTGGATATAGAGGATAACGCTTTTTCCGGCATCGATAAGAAGAAAATGGAGGTGCTGGCAAGGACGGCAGTAGAGGATCCGTATTACCGAAAACCGGTCAAGCCTTTGCCAGATCGGAAGATTCATACCCGGGTTCCGCTTACGGATTGTTTCCGGGCACCGTGCAGCGATGGCTGTCCGATTGGACAGGACATTCCGGCATATCTTGGAGCAATGGCGGAAGGAAAGCCGGAGGAGGCGCTTCAGATCATAGTAAGCCGGAATGCGCTTCCGTTCATCACCGGCACGATCTGTCCGCACACCTGTCAGGACAAATGCATGCGGAATCATTATGAAGCGTCTCTTCATATCCGCGAGGTTAAGCTTGCGGCGGCAGAGGCGGCTTTCGAAAAGGTTCTTCCACTTCTCAGGCCACAGAAAGAGGCCAATGCGGCCGAAAAGAACATTGCCGTCATCGGTGCAGGGCCGGCGGGATTGTCGGCAGCTGCCTTTCTGAGCCGGGCCGGCGTACCGGTAACGGTTTTTGAACGGACATCGGCAGCCGGAGGTGTGGTACGGCATGTGATTCCGGAATTCCGTATCGGCGGGGAAGCCATAGATAAAGATCTGCAGCTTTGTCTGGCCTATGGCGCCCGGATCCGCTATGGCGTGGAGATTCAGAATCCGGCGGATCTCCTGAAAGAAGGGTATACGGATGTGATTGTAGCCATTGGAGCCTGGGATAAGGGAGAGGCAGGACTTCAATATGGTGAGGTGCTGGATGCATTGGAATTTCTGGAAAAAGCCAAAAATTCACCGGAGAAGCTGCAGCCAGGAAAGAACGTGATCGTCATTGGTGGCGGTAATACAGCAATGGATGTGGCCAGAGCGGCCCGCCGTCTTTCCGGTGTGGAAAAAGTACAGCTTGTTTATCGGCGTACAAGACGGTATATGCCGGCTGATGAGGAAGAGCTGGATTTGGCACTTAAGGATGGAGTGGAGTTCCTGGAACTGCTTGCTCCGATTGGCGTGAAGGAGGGCTTGTTGTCCTGCCATGTAATGCAGCTGGGGGCTCCGGATGCTTCCGGCCGCCGGAGTCCGGTGGATACCGGAGAGATTCGGGAAATTCCTGCAGATACGGTGATTGCAGCCATCGGACAGCGCATCGATCCGGCTTTGTATCAGGCCTGTGGCGCAGAGCTTGATGGAAAAGGTCGTCCGGTGGTGGATGAAAATCTTCAAACCACCGTTCCACATATCTATGCAGTGGGAGACGGCAAATCCGGACCGGCCACCGTTGTGAAGGGTATGGCGGATGCGGCCGTTGTGGCCCAAGCTCTTACTGGAGCCGGTACAGCAGGGAAAAATGCAGAATACAGTGAAGAAGACGTTCGCATACGAAAAGCACGTCATGGGGGACTGCATCCGGCGGAAACAGATGCTGCCCGGGAAGGCGCTCGGTGTCTAGGCTGTCCGGAGATCTGTACCGCCTGCGCGGAAGTATGTCCGAATCGTGCCAATGTGGTTCTTCGGGTAAAGGGCTTTGCCCAGCCGCAGATTCTCCATATGGACGCTATGTGCAATGAATGCGGAAACTGTGCTGTGTTCTGTCCGTATGAGAGCCGTCCATATCGGGACAAGTTCACACTTTTTGCCTGTCGGGAGGACTTCGAGGCCAGCACCAATGAGGGTTTCCTGCCGGAAACGGACGGAAGCTTTACCGTGCGGCTGGATGACCAGATACAGAAGTTCCATCCGGAAACGGATGCCGGAACTCTGCGGAACGACATAGAGGCACTGATCCGTACCGTAAAAGAGGACTATGGTTTTTTAATTCATAAATAAATTTCATTTCGTCCCGGAGGGAGGTTACTATGGCTGAAACATCATTAAATGGAGCCGCAGCGTTTTTGAACACAGAAGGGGAGGAGATCTATACCTTCACGGTCAATGGCAGAACCGTTGCCACCAGTGAGGATAAAAAGCTGATACGATTTCTCCGGGACGATCTGCGCTTGACCAGTGTAAAGGATGGATGTTCCGAGGGCGCCTGCGGTACCTGTTCTGTGGTCGTGGATGGAAAAATCATGCGTTCCTGTCTTATGACTACCAAAAAGGCAGTGGGAAAAACCATTCTTACCTGTGAGGGCTTGAGCGACAAGGAGCGGGAAGCTTTCGTCTATGCCTTTGGGAAGGTGGGCGCGGTTCAGTGCGGCTTCTGCATTCCGGGCATGGTTATGAGCGGGAAATGTCTCATTGATACAACCCCGGATCCTACGGAAGAGGAAGTGAAGAAAGCGATTCGCGGGAATGTCTGTCGCTGTACCGGCTACAAAAAAATCATAGAGGGTATCTTGCTTGCCGCGAAGATTCTCCGGGGCGAGGAAAGCATAGACCCCGGTTTTGAACAGAGCGACTGTTCCGGTGTAGGAGTTCGAACCTTCCGTAATGATGTCCGTGCGAAGGTGACAGGAAGCGGGATCTATCCAGATGATATATATATGGAAGGGATGGTGGAGGCTTCCTGTGTGCGCTCCCGATATCCACGTGCCAGAATTCTGGACATTGATGTCCGGGAGGCCCGGGCACTTCCGGGCGTCCTGGCGGTATTGACTGCGGAGGATGTTCCCAACAATAAGGTGGGACATATACAGCAGGACTGGGATGTTATGATCCGGAAAGGAGACATTACCCGTTGCGTCGGAGATGCCATCTGTCTTGTGGTGGCGGAAAACCGGGATATTCTGGAAAGAGCAAAAGTGCTTGTCAGGATTCAGTATGAACCATTGGAACCGGTTCGAAACTGGCGTGAGGCAGCAGCGGAAAACGCACCGAAGATCCATGAAAAAGGAAACCTGTGTCAGAGTCGGCATGTGACCAGAGGAGACGCTGCAGCAGCATTGCAGAAATCCAAGTATACCGTAACGGAGCGTTTCATTACACCGTTTACCGAGCATGCCTTCCTGGAACCGGAATGTGCGGTGGCCTTTCCTTATAAGAACGGGGTTAAGATCTATTCTACCGATCAGGGCGCCTATGATACCCGAAAAGAAGTAGCTATCATGTTGGGATGGGATCCGGAGAGGATCGTGGTGGAAAACACCTACATCGGCGGCGGATTTGGCGGCAAGGAAGATGTTTCCTGTCAGCATATCGCCGCCCTTGCCGCGATCCGGCTGGGGCGACCTGTCAAGGTTAAATTTTCAAGAGAAGAGTCGCTTCGATTTCATCCAAAACGGCATGCTATGGAGGGAACCTTTACACTGGGCTGCGATGAGAACGGGATTTTTCAAGGGCTGGACTGCGAGATCTATTTTGATACCGGCGCCTATGCGTCTCTTTGCGGCCCGGTGCTGGAGCGTGCCTGTACCCATGCCGTAGGTCCTTACTGCTATCAGAACACGGACATACGGGGCTATGGTTACTACACCAACAATCCTCCGGCCGGCGCATTCCGGGGCTTTGGCGTATGTCAGAGTGAATATGCCCTGGAATCCATGATCGATCTGCTGGCGGAAAAGGTCGGCATTTCTCCATGGGAGATCCGTTTCCGTAATGCCATTGAGCCGGGACGTGTTCTCCCGAACGGACAGATTGCAGATGTTTCGACAGCATTGAAAGAAACCCTTCTTGCAGTAAAGGATGCCTATGAAGCGCATCCGGGACATGCCGGCATCGCCTGTGCCATGAAAAATGCCGGTGTTGGTGTAGGGCTTCCGGACAAGGGCCGGGCAAAGCTCCGGGTGGAACAGGGAAAGGCGGTGCTGTATGTTGCCGCCAGTGACATTGGACAGGGTTGTGCCACCGTATTTATGCAGATTCTGGAAACGGCCACCGGATTGAAACGGAATCAGTTGTGTCTTGCACCAAACAGTACAGAAATTGCGCCGGATTCCGGTACCACTTCCGGCTCTCGCCAGACACTCATCAGCGGAGAAGCGGTGCGTTTGGTCGGTATGGATCTGCGGCGGGATCTGGACGCGGCCGGCGGTGATCTCTCTGTGGTGGAAGGTCGGGAATATTATGAGGAATTCTTTGATCCTACAGATAAACTGGGAGCGGATGTACCGTTCCCAAAGAGTCATGTGGCCTATGGGTTTGCGACGCATGTGGTTATTCTGAATGACGAAGGGAAGGTCACGGAGGTTTATGCGGCCCATGATTCCGGCAAGGTTATCAATCCAACCTCCATACAGGGGCAGATCGAGGGCGGTGTACTCATGGGACTGGGCTATGCTCTTACGGAGGATTTTCCACTGGAGAATTGTGTTCCGAAGGCAAAATACGGAACGCTCGGACTGATGCGTGCGGATATGATTCCGGAGATCCATGCCATCTATGTCGAGAAGAAGGAGCTTCTGCCATTTGCCTATGGTGCAAAAGGAATCGGGGAAATCGCCACGATTCCTACCGCACCGGCGGTACAGAATGCGTATCGTGCGTTGACCGGAAAGTTGAGGAATAAGCTGCCGATGGATGATACCTATTACCGGAGGGTGAAGAAATGAGAAAGGAAACGGCAGAATATGAACTCCAGATCGGAATTGCCCTCATGGCCTCCGGCTTCGGAGAACGTTTTGGAGCAAACAAGCTTCTGGAAAAAGCCGGGGATCGCACCGTGATAGAGCGGACCCTTTCTCTTCTTTCGGACTGCGGGGATCTGTTTCTAAAAGAAAACATAGTGGTTGTGACCCGTTATACCGAGATCGCGGTTCTTGCGCAGCAGCAGGGTTATGTGGCGCTTCTTCATTCCATGCCATGGAAAAGTGACACGGTGCGTCTCGGTACCAGATTTCTCAGGGATCGGCAGGGGATTCTTTTTCTTCAGGCGGATCAGTTTTTGCTGGAGGAGGAAAGCCTCCGGCGCATGGTCCGGGCATTCCGGAAGGATCCTTCACATCCGGTTCGGCTGGCCTTTCAAGGACAGATGGGGAGTCCCGTATTGTTTCCACCGGAATATTATGAACGGCTTACCGGACTGCAGGGAGATTGCGGAGGTGCCGGACTTCTGAAGACGGAGCAGTTGAAGGTTGTGGAGGCACAGGAAGAATGGGAATTATGGGACGCTGATACAAAAGAAGAGCTGCGAAGAATGGTCGAAGTTTTGGAGAAAAAGGCTTTGCTTCGTTTTTGAAAAGGCTTTTATGCAGATGAAAGAGAAGAGACGAAATGCCGTAGAAAAGAGCATTATAAAAAAGGAAGGTTAAACGGGGTGGAAAGCATGAAGACGGTAATAATGAATGGAACCTTGGTCTTGCCGGAGGGGCCGGTGCCGGGAGACCTTGTGCTGGAGAACGGGAAAATTGCAAAGATCGTAAAACGCAAGTCGGGAGGGCCGGAAAAGCCGGAAAGTTATCCGGAGGCGGAGATAGAGGATGCCACGGATATGCTGGTGTTCCCGGGTTTTATTGATGGACACACCCATTTGGATCTACCGGTTTCCGGTACAGTTACGGCCGATGATTTTTCCAGCGGAACCAGAGCGGCAGTATGCGGCGGCACTACCTGTGTAGTGGATTTTGCCACGCAGGATTTTGGTCAGACCATGGTAGAAGCCTATGAAATCTGGCGTAGGAAAGCCGACCACAGATCCAGCGCCAATTATGCTTTCCATATGGCTCTTTCCGAGTGGAATGACAAGATCAAGGCGGAATTTCCATTGATCCGTGAAAAGGGCATCTGCTCCTTTAAAGTATATTTAGCCTATGCCATGCGCTTTCAGGATGATGAATTATATGAGGCATTAAAAGCGGCAGACCGGGTAGGCGGCATCGTAGGCGTACATTGCGAGAACGGACTTCTGGTACAGAAACTTCAGAAAGAAGAGCTGGCTATGGGACATACGGGAACGGAAGCCCATCCTTTGAGCCGTCCGGCGGAACTGGAAGCGGAGGCCATCGACCGTCTGACCTGGGCGGCGTATCTGGCCGGAACACCGTGTCATGTGGTGCATCTTTCTTCTCGTGCAGGCCTTGCATCGGTACGAAGAGCCAGAGCCCGGGGACAGAAGGTATATGCGGAGACCTGTCCGCAATATCTGTATCTGGATGAGTCAAACTATAAAAGACCGGATTTTGAAGGAGCGAAATATGTTATGAGTCCACCCCTTCGAAAGCCAGAAGATCTGGAAGCCATACATGCTGCGGTAGTGAACGGGGAGATCGATACCATTGCAACAGATCACTGCAGTTTCAATTTTGCTACACAGAAGCAGGCCGGCCGCGAAGATTTTACAAAAATACCAAACGGGGCACCTGGCATTGAACATCGTCCGGCGCTGATCATGACCTGCTTTGAGAAGGAACTGGCGCCTTATCGCCTGATGCAGCTGCTGAGCGAGAATCCTGCAAAACTTTTTGGAATGTATCCAAAAAAGGGAACTTTGCAGGAGGGAAGTGATGCGGATGTCACGGTATGGAATCCGAAAAAGCATTGGATCATTTCCGCAGCCAATCAGCACCAGAATGTGGATTATACTCCGTACGAAGGCTTTGAAGTCCACGGACAGGCACATCTGGTCTATGTGAACGGATATTTAGCTGCAAAGGATGGGGAACCCACCGGTGAAGTCCGCGGCGAATATGTTGCAAGATAGTGACGCATTCGCCAGGACAGCGGAAAAAGTCTGCAGGTTTTGAATTCTGTCCGGATCCTCATGCTGGTTCAGGAGAAAGGTCAGCTGTGGAAATCTGGATCCGGATCCGGAGCGTAAGAGTCGGAACCCCGGAAGGACGGCGATTTCCTGCAGAAGGAAGGCACCATAGAGCTCCGGCGTCACCGCTTGTTCT
This sequence comes from uncultured Eubacteriales bacterium, assembly GCA_900318695.1. Lineage (GTDB taxonomy): Bacteria > Bacillota > Clostridia > Lachnospirales > Lachnospiraceae > Oribacterium. Next base: position 15,392 of record ONLM01000241.1, read on the forward strand.
TCCGAGAGCTGCATTTTTTTGCAAAAGAGTTCCGGCCGGTGCATGACTTCTTTTGCCGGATGGAAAAAGCCGGCGCTACCTATGACCCATAGAATCTGTCCGGTCTCCTCCGGAATGACCGGCTCATGTCGGGCGTGGGCTTTCAGCGGCAGATGTCGGGAACCGTCTGCCTCCACCAGAACATAATCCGCGGCTCCTGCCAGATCTTTCATCGTAAAACCCGGTGCAGAAAGTTTATTCCTGTCACAAGCATAGGCACCCGTTATCCGCATAGGCCTGTCTGCAAAGGATGCCTCTTTCAGGGCGGCGGATGAGATGGGAGTTCCGGTACAGAGAATGTGATCTTGGCAAAGATGTTCTCGTATCTCCCGGAGATCCGAACCGGTATAGAGCGGAACGCCTTCAAAGGGCAAGATATGGGTAGAGGTTGTCAGAAGAACCGTTCCGGGCAGTTCTTCTGATATTTTTTTTAGTAAGGTTGTTTTTCCACCGCTGCCGATCACTGCGGTGATCCCCGGCGAGAGTATAAGTTTATCGATACATTTCGTTTTTGTTTCCATTGTTTTATAGAGCTTCCCTCAAGATGCTTCTGCATTTTGCAATTTCAGGCACAAGGTTCGATCTTCGCGCTTTCTATTGTATCTGCCGGCGACCGGGAGATGAAAATTGTGCATAGTTTCTATAATCAAAAATAATTTTAGCATTGATTTGTAGAAAAGTATCAAAAAAATATTTTTTTGTGCTATAATTAATAAAAAATATACGTATTTCGGCAAAAAAAGACAGATCGGATAAAAATTTTTCAGGGAAGTGAATGAAAACCTTATTTTGAAAGGAGAATTTCATATGACCGTAGGAAAAAGTATTCCACGTGTGGATGCCTTTGACAAGGTGACCGGACGTGCGATGTATACCGAAGATCTTTGCGATGAGAAAGCACTGGTTGCAAAAATCAAACATTCGGATGTGGCCCATGCATATGTAAAAAAGATAGACACAACGGAAGCGGAAAAGGTTCCCGGGGTCGTTCGGATCGTGACTTGTTTTGAAGCACCGGAGCAGCCGTTTCCGACAGCAGGACATCCCTGGTCCATGGATCCGTCACATCAGGACGTGATGGATCGCCATGTTTTGACAAAACACGTCCGCTATTACGGGGATGATGTGGCAGCCGTCATTGCGGAAAATGAAATCGCGGCAAAACAGGCTTTGGACCGGATTAAGGTGGAATACGAGGTCCTTCCGTTTGTATTGGATCCGCAGGAGGCCATGAAGGACGATGCACCGCTGCTTCATAAAAAGTATGCTCACAATATCCTTGGACATAATGAAATTCACAAAGGAAATCTGGAAGAAGCTATTAAGGAACCGGGTCTAATTAAGGTGGAGGGCTGGTTTGAAACACCAACGGTACAGCACTGTCACATTGAAAATCACGTATGCTATGCCTGGGAGGAACAGAACAAGATCAATGTCATGTCTTCCACGCAGATTCCAGCTATTGTACGCCGATGTACAGCACAGGCGCTGGGCGTGGATTGGGGACGGGTACGCATTATCAAGCCTTACATCGGCGGTGGATTCGGAAACAAGCAGGATGCCCTGTATGAGCCTCTCTGTGCATGGTTGTCCACTATGGTAGGCGGAAGAATGGTAAAGCTGGCTTGTACCAGAGAGGAGACCTTTGCCAATAATCGTGTGCGGCATGCCATCCGTTATCACATCATCAGCTGGGTACGACCGGATGGAACGCTGGTGGCACGGAAATATGATATGTGGTCCAATAACGGAGCTTATGCCTCCCATGGACATGGAGTTCTGGCGAAGGGATTTAATTCTATTCCGCAGCTCTATCCCTGCGACAATATAGAGGGAAATTGCTGGACCGTATTTACCAATATTCAGCCGGGCGGCGCGATGCGTGGCTACGGTATGCCGCAGGTCACTTTTGCGCTGGATTCCCATACCGAGGATATTGCGAGGGCACTGCACAGAAAACCGGTGGACTATCGCCGCCAGATCCTGATGCCGGT
>ONLM01000167.1 GCA_900318695.1 uncultured Eubacteriales bacterium
CGCTTTGATGAAGGAATGAACATTATCTATGGTCATAACGAAGCGGGAAAATCTACGCTGCATGCTTTTCTGCAGGCGATGCTCTATGGTCTGCGTCGTCGTCCCGGCCATACCGGAAATCGTGATCCGGAGATCAAATATGCTCCTTGGGACGATCCGGAACGATTTGGCGGTACGTTGCGCATGGAATATGAGGGCAGCATTTACCGGATTACACGGAATTTTCATCCGGAGACCAAATCTTTGACGATTCAGAACGAAACCACACATACCGCGGTTCAGGATCCGGAAGGATTCCTACATACGGTGTTGGGTGGAATTTCGGAGACCGCATTTGAAAATACGGTAAGTATCGGGCAGCTTCATGCGGCCACAAGCCGGGGCATGGTATCGGAGCTAAAGACCTTTATCAAGAATCTGAACAGCACCGGAGACATGTCCCTTTCTTCGGAAGGTGCCATGGAGTATCTGCGGGAGCAGAAGGGAAAATTTCAGGAAAAGCTGGTACCGGAAGCTGCAAAGACGTACACGGCTCTCATTGGCGAAATCCGTAATATTGAGCGGGAAATCGCACGGCCGGAGTACGAAAATCAGCTTCGGAAATATGAAGACCTCCGGAGTGATACCCGGACCCGTCATGTCGATCGTCAGACCCGAAAAGAGGAACTGCTGCAAAAGATTGCATCGCAGGAAACGACATTACAGCAGTCCGGTCTGCCGAATGATGAAGCAATTGCAGAAACAGCGGCACATGCCGAATCCATCTATGCGACCTATTGTCTGGAAAAGCAGAGAAATGAACGTGCCGGACGCATTGTTCTTCCGGTTTTGGCTTTTGTTTTTGCAGTGCTTTCTCTCGTTGCGGTTGTGCTCAGTGCAGCCGCCGGTTCTCCGGAATTTGCGGCAATGCTGAATCTGGCGCCGGAGAAGGTTCCGGGGCTTACGTCCATCGTGACCGCCACTACGGCACCGACCATTGTTGCGGTCTTGACCTTCCTTGTGTTTGTATTTCTTCTGTCCGGCGTTCTGCTTGTTGTACGGAATGTGCGAAATGGAAAGACACTGGTGGCATCCGGTAAGGAACTGAATGACCTTTTGATTCGTCATACCGGTTCCGGTGAGATCGATGAAGAAGCCATGAAGCATTTGGAGCAGCATTTCAATGAGCTGAAGAATGTTTATCATACCCTGACGGACAATAAAGCCGCCCTGCAGGATCTGAATGAGGAAATTCAGAACCTTTCGGATGAGGAACGTAAATATGATGTTGAACTGCAGAAGCAGAATGAAAAGCAGAATGAGCTGGAAGGAAAACTGGAGCATCTTGCCAATGTAAAGAACCGGGCAGAAATGCTTCGCCGTACCTTGAGCGAGAATGATCAGATTGGAGAAGAAATTGATGCCATCCATCTGGCAATGGAAATCATGACGGATCTCCAGAAGAACATTAAGGAAAGCTTCGGTCATTACCTGAATAAAGAGGCTGGCCAGCTGATTTCCGGTATTACCGGCGGCGTATATGACAGTATGTGGATCGACCAGAATCTGGATATATACATGAATACGCCGTCTAAGCTCGTGCCGATCGATGATGTAAGCTCCGGTACCATGGATCAGATTTATCTGGCACTCCGTCTTGCCGCATCCAAGCTGATGCAGACTTCGGTTTCCGATAAGCTACCGCTGATTTTTGATGATTCCTTTGCCATGTATGATGAGCAACGTCTCACTTCTTCTTTGGAATTTATTACGGAAATTCACGAGGGACAGATTCTTTTGTTTACCTGTCATACCCGTGAGCGAAGACTGCTGGATCAGGCGGAGCATACATATCAGTTGATCGAGCTGTAAATGTAAAAAAGAATAGAGGGCATACGCCGGCCGGAAACTTCGTTGTTTTGCTATCTCCGGATCTGTTTATGAAAGTAAAAAAGATCAAAGGAGAAAATCAGAGCAAAACAACTTTGTTTCGGCCGGTTTCTTTTGCCTGATATAATGCGGAATCGGCACGTTTTACAAAGGACAGCATGGTGTCCTCTGTTCTGGCCATGGAAGCGCCGA
>ONLM01000021.1 GCA_900318695.1 uncultured Eubacteriales bacterium
ATTCGTAATCGCGGTGCCACCCTGCTTCATGGCTTGCGCCATGCTCTCTGCGAGATACCTACATATCTCCGGCTACTAACGTAAGCCTTACGTAGACAGATACTGACGGAACGCATACCATGCCGATGCACTCTGCGCTTTCCGAGGTTCTCCTCTCCCTCCGCGGTCCATTTGCGAAACTGTATTTCGACCGGATTCTCATCCTCGCCGGCTCTCTGTGCGATCATATTCCGTTTCATCTCCGCTTCAACGGTTTAAAATATTAACTTGTAATCCATTAAATCACATTTTCCAATTTCCGCAACTGCATAATAGTTATGGTTCCTATTACCTAATCTTCATTCCGTGATCTGCAAGGAACTTTCTGGTACGGAGATATCCCGGACGAATCGCAATATAAACTTCATTCCGGACGCCCTTATCATGTTTTCCGTATTCCAGGGCAAACTGATCATCATTCGTCGTATTGACTCCTTCTCCCTGAAAAACATCAATATGATCCATGACATCCTGTATAAAGGCATTCTTGAAGTCCTTAAAATCCGCCCCGGACAGTTCGATCATCTCCTTTTCGTTCTTATCATTCTCATAACGAAGCTGCAGTTTCCCGTCACCGGCAGAAATGCGTTCAAAGGGATATAATGTCGTAACATACTCCCGGGAGCGGACGATATTCATGGTTTCTGTTTCATCCATATGCTCCGGCAGGGTAAATCTCCGACGTACCGTTTTTCCGTTCTTCAGTTTATAAAACACAACGAATCGTACACTGTTTTCATCCTCATTCTGCAGATATCCGAAGCGGTCTGCGTGATCAACCGTATAGTTCTGGCCGTCTTTCGCAAGCTTTACTATATCCCGGATCTGTGCTTCCGATGTAAACTTATAGTTCTGTTCCAGGTACTCACGATCATCCACATAACCGTTTTCCCCCATCCAGTTCGGAATATTGTCTTGGTCACAGAAAGCGATTGCCTGTATTGTCGCTTCATCCGGTACTCTCCGGTCATAAAAGCCGGACAGACACGCCGAATCCGCCATGACAATCATTGGAATCGCCACGCAGATCAACAGTTCCGGAAAACGATGAAACAGTGCACGGAAATCCTGCTCATAAATAATCTGTAAAAGAATAGCGGTAAACGCACCGGACAGGACCATGAACAGTCCCATGCTGAAAATCAGCGAAGCCGTAGAAAGTTCTTGATTAAAAATATAGTATATGACAAATCCGACTTCCGAAGAAATAATAAAGGTCAGAATAACACGAACGACACTGCGCACCCAGGCAAACACCACAGAACTTCCGGCAGACTCATTCTTTCTCTTCTGATAAAAAAGATACGACACACCGTACAACAGCGCCGCAATAACAAACCCGAATACCAAAAGCATCCACTTGTCCCGAAGTGATGTCCATAAAACGGACATTTGATACATTTTTTCACCCTTCAGGTTCAGAAGATCCGGATCCGTCTTTACATGAAGATAATAAGGTGAAAGAAATTTTCCGGGAAGAGCAGAAAATTGATCATAGGCTGTTTTCAAAAAGGTGACCTGCAGCTGACTAATGATCAGTGAAAACATTGGCTGAAGTACCTGCAGGCAGAAAAAAGCCAGCGCACATACAACCATATTTCCGGTAAGCATGACTGCCAAGAGAGCAAAACCGCTGACCGCAAGATACAGCATGAAATCCCGGACCAGCCCCAGAACACTTCCGGCCACCGTAAGCGGAGTCAATGCGCCAAATCCGCCGGCAATGGCAAGCGCCAGAATCCAGGTCGATACAAGTCCACCGGAAAACACCAGCAGGTTATAAAGAAATAAGCCGTGGAAACGTACATTTCTCGAAACCGGCTGGCTCTCGTAAAAATCAATCTGCTGCTTTTTAAAGAGATAGCTGTAAGCATCCAGTGTCAGAATCGTAGCCGCAAAAACCGGGATCCACGCACGGAATGAACTGCATAAAAAGCCGGCTGTGATTCTTTGCAGATTCAGCAGAATCCTCTGTGCGCTCTCATTGTCATACTGTCCCGCATTATTCGCCGCGTTCAGCAAAAACGGCAGCAGAACCAGATGATACATAATAAATGCCAGAAGTACCAGCGCCGTAGGACACTTATGATTTTTAAATTGTTCCCGAAAAATATGTCTGATATTATTCTTCATTCCTTTTCCTCCTTTTCATTTTACCCCAGGATCAGCTTCCGAATGTCATACCCTGCGCTTTCCGTCTCCGCAATAAAGATCTCCTCCAGCGTAAGCGGAAGCGGCTCATAATATTTCGGTTCCAATTCCCGCATAAAAGCGTTGATATTCTGCTCTTCTCCACGAAGTGTGAAGCTTTCCACTTTTCCGGTTGCACTATGATCAAGAACTTTGAATTTCTGTGCAATGCGCTCGGCATCTTCCTTTTCTTTTCCATCCCGGAATACCACCTGAATTCTCTGAATACCCAATTTCAGATTCTCCAGGTCTTCTGAAAGAAGAACACCACCCTTATGCAACAGGCCGACATGGTCGCAAATGTCTTCCAGTTCCCGAAGGTTGTGAGATGCAATAACCGGCGTCAATCCCCGTTCCACCATATCGGAAGCAAACAGAGACTTTACACTCTGCCGCATAACCGGATCAAGACCGTCAAAAGATTCATCACAGAACAGATACTTCGTATTGGCGCAGATTCCTAGAAGAAGTGCCAGCTGTCGCTTCATACCTTTACTGTAATTTCTGATCTTCCGCTTTTCGTCCAATCCGAATTCTCCCAGAAGCTTAAGAAAGCGATCCTGATCAAAATGCTCATATACATTGCGGTAATAATCCGCCATCATCCGTGCAGAATCATTTAGGAAGAAAAACTGATCATCCGCAATAAATACCAGGTTCTGCTTCGCTTTCGGATTATCAAAAACCGCTTCACCGTCAATGCTTATACTTCCTGCATCCTGTTTCAACACACCGGCCATCATACGGAGCAATGTACTTTTTCCGGCACCATTGGTTCCCACCAGGCCAAATACCTGCCCCTCTTTGATCGTCAATGAGATTTCATGGATCGCTTTGATATCGTCAAAGGACTTACTCACATTATTGATCTCTATCATGTGCTTACCTTCTTACCCTTTCTTTCCAACTTTCTTTGTATTCTTCCTTTTCACGTCTTTTTTACATTCCGGATCACATAAGACCACGCAGCTGCTGCAGAAGATCCTCTCTCCGCTCTCCCAGTTCTTCCGCTTCCGAAAGCAGTTTTTCCATCTGACGAAGAATCTCCTCCACTCGTTCTTTCCGTAATCCTGACACATTCTGTACGAAATTACCGCGTCCTTTAATGGTATAGATAAATCCCTGCCGTTCCAGTTCCTGATATGCTTTCTGTACCGTATTCGGATTGGTGGACAGCTCCATCGCCAGGCTGCGTACCGACGGCAGTTGTTCTTCCGGCTGCATGATTCCCGTTAGAATCAGTTTTCGGAATCCGCTCAAAATCTGTTCATAGATTGGACGCCGATCATGATAATCGATTTGGATCATTTGACCTCCTTCCCAGTATCCTTATGTAAGAGCATTTTCCAATTCCGTTCACTTTATTGTCTACAAATTACACGGAATTGTGTTCTACTGTATTTACTGTACTATCAATACTAGTACAGTTGGATTATAAGTCAATACTTCTTACGTTAATTTAAGAATTCTTCCCCTTTTTGATGGATTTTTCTGTTTTCATTTCCCTTTTTCTCCTGGTTTTTCGGATTTCTTTTCTCCTTTGTGAAAATTTACCCATATTGGTGAACCGGTTTACAACACATTTCACAAACTTATGTAAGGGCTTACATTTTTGCTTGCATCTCCATTTCAAATCATCTAGAATACACTTAGTTTTTAAATTAACAAACTGTTTTTTAATAATTCTGCATAAGAAAAGGAGAATATATTATGGCAGGAATTCTAGACAAATTCAGACTCGATGGTAAGGTTTGCTGGGTACCCGGCGCATCTTACGGCCTTGGTTTAGCCTATGCAGAGGCCTTTGCACAGGCTGGTGCAAAAAAGATCGTGTTCAACGATATCAACCAGGAGCTGGTCGATCGTGGTCTTGAGGAATATAAGAAGCTTGGCATCGATGCTTACGGTGTAGTATGCGATGTTACCAATGAAGAGCAGGTCAATGCCTTCGTAAAGGATGTAGAGGAAAAGTTCGGCGGTGTAGATGTTCTTGTCAACAATGCCGGCATCATCAAGAGAATTCCTATGACAGAGATGTCAAAGGCACAGTGGGATCAGGTCATCAATGTCGATCTTACCGGTCCGTTCCTGTGCTCTAAGGCAGTTCTTCCGAACATGATGAAGAAAGGCTTCGGTAAGATCATTAACGCCTGCTCCATGATGTCCGAGCTTGGCCGTGAAACCGTTTCTGCCTATGCAGCAGCAAAGGGCGGCCTGAAGATGCTTACCAAGAACATTTGCTCTGAGTACGGTCAGTACAACATTCAGTGCAATGCCATTGGACCTGGCTACATTGCCACTCCACAGACCGCTCCGCTCCGTGAGAAGCAGCCGGACGGTTCTATGGCTCCTTTTGACCGTTTTATTCGTTCCAAGACTCCGGCACAGCGCTGGGGCAAGACAGAAGATCTGCAGGGTCTCGCTGTATTCCTTGCATCTCCTGCATCGGATTTCATTAACGGACAGGTTGTTTACATCGACGGTGGTATCCTTGCCTACATCGGTCAGGATCCAAGCCAGCTCGATGAATCCAAGTTCCGTGATGTAGAAGGCGTCGAAGATATTAAGGTCGCCGATAATTAACTTTTGCGATAACCCTATTTTCTGGTTATTCTCCTAGATTTCCGGCATGACAATCTCCTACCTTCGTGCCATGCCGGGGCGCTATGCGCTTACTTCATGAACATTCATTAGACAAAAAATTCCGGTCGAACGATATGTGTCCCACACTGATACAACAGTAGAAGGGATATGTATCGTTTGACCGGAGTTTTTTCTTTTGAAAAATATACGAAAAATTTTTCCGGCAGAACTCTTGAAATTCTGCACAACGAGATTTAAAATATAAGTAATTCAGTTAGGAATATTGCACATATTCCTTTGGGCATATATGCCCTCTATATTACAAAGAAAAGAGGTAGAAGCAATGAAATCGTATTTTGATCTTAAAGGCAGAGTCGCAATTGTTACAGGCTGCTCTACCGGTCTCGGTGTACAGATGGCAAAGGCTTTGGCCAACCAGGGTGCCATCATTGTTCCTGTCGCTCGTCGTCTGGAGAAGCTTCAGGAAGTAGCGAAAGAAATCAGCGACGAATATGGCGTTGAAACCTTCCCGATCCGCTGCGATATCACCGATACCGATGTTGTCAACGATATGGTTAAACAGGTTATGGATAAATATGGCCGTATTGACATACTGATCAACAACGCAGGCACCGGCGCCGTAGCACCGGCCGAAGACATTACCGATGAACAGTTTGCAAATGAAATGAACATCGATCTTTTCGGTTCCTTCAAAGTAGCACGTGCCGTAGCAAAGAATGCAATGATCCCGGCAAAATACGGCCGCATCATCAACATTGCTTCTATGTATGGTTTGGTAGGCAACAAAATTGCACCGGCTTCTCCGTATCATGCCGCAAAGGGCGGCGTTGTAAACCTGACCCGCGCACTGGCCGCAGAATGGGGCAAATACGGTATTACCGTAAATTCTATCTGCCCGGGTTATTTCTGGACTCCTTTAACAAAGGATACTTTGGATTCCGACTGGTTTAAGCAGTATGCTGTCGGTGCGATTCCACTGGAACGTTACGGCAAGGAGGGCGAACTGGATACAACCGCCATCTTCCTTTCCTCTGAAGCATCCAGTTATGTCAATGGTGTTATGATTCCGGTTGACGGCGGATATACCTGCATCTGATCCCGGTTTCAACTTATCACTCTGCTATTTAAAAAATCTCCTTCACGGCAAAGACCTCTTTTCCGTGGAGGAGATTTCTTTTCACTTAAATTTTTTCAAAGGCATCCAGCGCGGTTTTTAAACGCTGCAGCCCTTCTTCCACTACACTTTCGGGACATGCCAGATTCATGCGGAGGAAATATTCCCCACCGGTACCATACTGCTCACCATTGCTGAGAACCAATCCACCGGTCTGACGGATAAAATCACAGAGCTCGCTGTGACTATCGTATCCATGAGCAAAGTCTTCCACTGCCGTACTTCTTTCGATGTCGTGCTTGGCATAAGCCCGACAGTTCAGCCAGATAAGATAGGTCGCATGGCCGGAATTCACTCTCACCTTCGGAAGTTCCCGCGCTATGAAATCCCGAACCCGTTTTTTATTTTCATAGACATAGCGGTTCATGGCATCCAGCCATTCGCCACCATCCCGATAAGCCGCTATAGCCGCCTCCACTGCAAAGCAGTTCGGTTCCATGACTTCATCATTGTTAAGACCGCGCAGCACCGTATGCCGGAGATACGGATCCGCTATAAACAGAGCGGCCGTGTGGATTCCGGCAATATTGAATGCCTTGGTTGGTGCAATGACATTGACACTGATACGCCGACAGGTTTCCGATGCTGCGGCAAACGGAGTATAGGCACTTCCCGGATCCGCCAGATCGCAATGAATTTCATCCGATATAACAGTCACATGATATTTCTCACAGAGCGTACCGATGCGTGCCAACGTTTCCCGATCCCATTGAATTCCGACCGGATTATGCGGATTGCACAGAATCATAAGCCGGGTCTGCGGATCCGCCAGTTTCTCTTCCAGATCGTTCCAGTCAATATGATAGGTTTCATTGGCATCATCCCGGAGCAACGGACTCTCCAGAACCTGGCGTCCGTTGTTTATCACAGAATTAAAAAAGATATTGTAGACTGGGGTCTGCAGCACCACTTTTTCCGCCGGCTGGCTCAGACGCCGAACCACGGAACTGATCACCGGAATAACGCCGGTCGTAAACCGGAGCCAGTCTTTTTCAATAACAAAATCATGGCGGGTCTGCCACCAGTTCCGATACGCATCATACCATTCGTCTGTAACACCGGCATATCCATAGACGCCATGCCGGATCCGCTTTTCCAAGGCCTCCTGAATCGGCGGTGCGGTACGGAAATCCATATCCGCAATCCACATCGCAATTTCCTGTGCGCCAATGTCCCACTTTTCGCTGTTCGTCCCTCGACGATTGATTCGTTCATCAAAATCAAACCGCTTTTTCTCGTCCATTTTCTTTTCCTTTCCTGTCTGCCGGTTTACTCATGCACGCTGAGCTTTCGTTCGCCGTATGCCTGCAAACGGCTCAAGACGGTACAGAACAAAAGATAAATCAGTCCGACCTCACAATACAGCGCAAACGGTTCATAAGTACGGGCCGCGATCTGCTGTGCCTTCAGAAACATCTCCGCAACCGTAATTCCGGCAGCCAGAGAAGTGTCCTTTGTCAATCCGATAAAACTGTTAAACAAGGGCGGAAACGCCACTTTAAATGCCTGCGGCAGAATAATATAACGAAGGATCTCAAAATAATTGAGTCCCACCGTATAGCCGGCTTCCATCTGCCCCTCCGGAATCGAGGTAATCGCCGCCCGCAGGGTTTCCGAAGTATACGCCCCTACATTTAAAGAAAAGGCAATGACAGCGGCTGGAAACGCATTCAAAGTAATGCCAATACTCGGGAGTCCGAAGAAAATAATAAAAAGCTGCACCAACAGTGGTGTACCGCGGAAAATCCATACATAAAGACTGGCCAGCTGGCTCAGCCCCCGGATTCTGGCAATGCGCACCAGCGCTACCAAAAGCGCGATGATCAGCCCAAAGCAAAAGCTTAGCACCGTAAGCGGAATCGTAACCTTCAGCCCAGGAAGAATCAGCTTAGGAAAAGAATCCAGTAACAATGTCCAAACTCTCTCGTTCATCACAGGGCCTCCTTTTCTGCAGCGTTTTCTTCCGACGGAAACAATTTGTCATCCTGATGCAATATACGTTTTAAAAACTGTATGGTCCGGTTTTCCTTCGGATGTTCCAGCACCTCCTCCGGACGACCTTCCTCCACAATCACGCCCTGATCCATAAAGATGACATGGTTGGCCACCTGCCGCGCAAAGTTCATTTCATGTGTGACAACAACCATTGTCACACCATCCAGCGCCATCTGTTTCATAACAGAAAGTACCTCTCCCACAAGCTCCGGGTCCAGCGCCGCGGTAGGCTCATCAAAAAGAATCACCTCCGGATTCAGTACAATGGCCCGGGCGATTCCAACTCTTTGCTGCTGCCCACCCGAAAGCTGACTGGGAAAGCTGTCGTATTTATCCTGCAGTCCTACCCGATCCAGCGCCTTTTGGGCCAAAGCTCTGGCATCTTCTTTTTTCATATGCCGTCCCACATGAAGCCCCAGCATCACATTCTCGATTGCTGTCATATTCTGAAAAAGATTGTAATTTTGGAAAACAAAGCCGACCTTCTTTCGAATGTCGGCAATGGTATGTTTATCTGCCCCGGCAAAGTCGGCTGTGATCTCATCGATCATCATCGTGCCTTCTTCTGCCCGTTCCAGAAACTCTATGCATCGGAGCAATGTGGTTTTTCCGGAGCCCGAAGGCCCCAGAATAACCACAATATCTCCTTTTTTTACTTCCAGGTTAACGCCCCGGAGAATCTCGTTTCCATGAAAGGATTTATGTACGTTTTTTACCGTTAACATTATCTCGCCTTTATTTTTTCTCACTGTCCGAAGATACATCCACATTAAAATATTTATTGGAAATCTCGGTCAGCTTTCCTTCGCTCTCCAATTCTGCAAGAGCCTTATTGATTGCCTCCAGAAGCCGTGTCTGTCCCTTTCGTACCGGGATGGCCGCTTCTTCTGTTTCCGAAAGAGTATCTACCGCCTTCAGCTTCAGATCCGGATTCACCTTCAGCATGGTGGCAATGGTCGTCTCCGGGAGAATCATTGCATCCGAACGGTGGCTCAGTACCATTTCATTTGCCGACTCTGCACCCTGTACCGGTGTCACGCTGGCACCATATCGCTCCGCAATGGATGCCGATGTGGAAGAAACCTCCGTTGCAACCGTATGTCCCTTTAAATCCTCAAATGTCTTAATTGTGTCATTGTCCTTATGCACAACAAGCTGGCGATGGATAAAGCTGTAGCTGTCAGAAAAATCAAACTTCTCACGCCGTTCTTCGGTCGGAGTCATATCCGATGCGATGATATCAAATTTGTCGGCATCCATACCGGCTACAATGGAATCCCAGTTGGTCTCGATGAACTCTGCCTTTACGCCCAGCTTTTCCGCAATGGCCGTGGCAACCTCTACATCATATCCCACGAGCTTGTCGCTCTCATCATGATAGGTCCGTGGGGAAAATGTGCCCTCGGTACCGACACGAATCACACCGGATGCCTGAATCCTTGCCAGATCATCCTCCTGCGCACCGCCTGCATCGTTTGTGGTCTTCTCTGCCGCTGTATTCTGTTCTGCCGCTGCTGTTGTATTGTTCTTTGTCTCGGCTGCCGGCTTTGATGCGCCGCATCCCGCCAGTACTACCGTAGCAAGTAACGCTGTTGCCAGCCATTTCATATTCTTCATTCTTGTTCCTCCTGATGTTTCTATCACTCCACATTCCAGAACTTCTTTCTGTAATGCACTGCGTATGACCACCTGTCGATCATTTCCTATGGGAGCAGTATGGATTATAGTTTATATGACAATTATATTTTTTGCAACTTAAATTATGTCACACATTATCCTTGTGGGGCAAATACTTTTGACACTCACATTACCTTATGAAAATCGACCTTCCGTAAACGGAGCAGAAAAACGATTCCCTGCAGGCTAAGCTGAATAGCCATCGCCGTCCATATTCCTTCCAGACCGATGTGCGGTGCCAGAAACCAGGCAAGCGGCAAACGAACGAACCACATGGAAACGGTAATGATTATACTCGGCACCAAAGTATCCCCTGCGCCGCGAAAAACGCCATTGGCGACGATTTCTGCCGCAAACAGCGGTTCGGCAAATGCCTCGATTCGCAAAACCGCCGCGCCAAGCTGCTGCACAGAAGGGTCACTGGATAATATCGCCATGATCCACGGGGCAAAAAGATACATTAATGCTCCTGTGACCGTCATAACTGCCATACCGAATCCGACCGTTATCATACTGAGTTTTTTCACGAGATCTTCCCGCTTTGCACCTATGCCCTGTCCAACCAGTGTCGATGCCGCCGTCTGGATGCCAAAGCCCGGCATATAGCAAAGTCCCTCTGCCGTCACAGCAAGTGAATTGGCCGCAATGGCAATGGTACCGAGAGGGGAAACGATCTTTGTCAAAAAAATCTGTGCCGTCATCTGTATCGTCTGCTCAACGCCGACCGGCAATCCGATCAAAAGCGCTCGTTTCAGATCCTCTTTCCGAAAGGAAAAACGGTCTCCCCGCCTCCATCTTAAAATGGAGGTACGGAACAGCAAAACATACATTAAAAGGATCGCGCTGACAAGCTGCGCCAGCAATGTCCCCAGCGCCGCTCCCGTTACTCCCAGATCTGCGCCGGGAATCCACACCGTAAGTGTTCCCAAAGAAAGAATTCTCGCCGGATAGATTAAAAACGCATTAAACAGTACATCCAGCATGCACCCCAAAATCTGTGCCACGCCCGCAATCATAAAATTCCCGGTGCTTTGCATCATGTCACTGCCAAACCAGTTGATTGCCAAAATCGGACAGGACATGGCGTAAATCCGAAAATACGCTGCTCCGTTTTCCGCAGCCTTTCCGGTGCCACCAAGCCAGTAAGGAAGATGCCCACTGATTCCCACCGTCACCACTGTAATCAATATAGACCAGACCAGTATGACCATAAGCCCTTCGTAAAAAATATTCTTTGCTTTTTTATGCTGCCCTGCGCCGATAAACTGCGCCATTTGGACGGAAAATCCCAGGGCGGCACAAGCCAAAAGACTTCCGATCAGCCAGGTCGTACTTGCCACAAGACCGATTGCCGCAGAGCCCTCCGCTCCCAGATGTCCGACCATACCGGCATCAATGTATTCCATCACGACCTGCGAGATCTGTCCCGCAATCGCCGGCAAGGCCAAAGAGACAATCAGCGAAAGCATTTCCGGCAGCTCCAGTTTCTGCCCTTCCCGAAAACGCCGTAGCATTTTATTTTCTTGCATCCGTCTGTATTCCTTTCCTGTTTCCTCATGACAATTTCTAATTTTTGATATTAAATTATGAAAGCAAAAATGTCCAGTTTCTCCTGTTCTGCACAGCAGTCTTCCCGTTTTACACCGAATAAGCGCCCCGGCCGAAACCGGAGCGCTTATTCGTATTGTGGGAATCAAAACATTGGGGTAAGCATTTTTCAGGTGGAACGAGTGGTCATGCGCTTATGCATCCACTACCTTTAACGTATCCACATCTGTTTTTTCCGCTTCCTTGGTCACATTCGGAGCGGATTCTGCAGAAGCATGTTTTTCCTTTTTCATACCGGCCCACTCCAGAACAAAGAGCAGAACCAGAACGCCAATGCCGATGAGATCCGTTACAAGACCCGGATACAGCATCAGAAGGCCGGATACCGCACAGATTATACGCCATACTGCATTGACCGGACGAAGCATATAGCCCTCACAGGCCACAGCAATGGCAAACATACCGATAAACGATGTAATGGCAATGTTTACGACCTGAAGGCCGGTGGTATGAATCAGCAGCATAGATGGATTCAGACAGAAAATATATGGTACCAGGAAAGCGGCAATCGCAAGACGTGTCGCATTAAACGCCGTTTTCATCGGATCCGACTTTGCAATCGCAGAACCGGCATAGGCTGCCAAAGCAACCGGCGGTGTAATATCGGCTACAATGCCGAAATAGAATACGAACATATTGGCACTGATGGCATTGAGCCCCATACCGGTCGTCAGAATCGGCGCACAGGTGGTTGCCATGATGATATACGTTGCCGTCGTCGGTACACCCATACCGAGAACAATACAGCAAAGCATGGTAAGGAACAGCGCGATCAGGAGCTGGCCGTTTGCAATGCTTACAATAGCGGAAATAAAAACCTGTCCCAGGCCGGTCATGGTCACAACACCGGCAATAATACCTGCAATACCGCAGGCAGTGGCAATACTCAAGGTATTTCTTGCACCTGTTTCCAGCGCCTTCACAATGTCCTTCGGCATCATGCGGTGCTTTTTGTCAAAAAGACTTACCAGTACGCAAAGAATCGTGGCGATGATTGCCGAGCGGCTCATGGTATAGCCATTAACGATCATAGCTACCAGCGCTACCAACGGCACGAGCAGATAGGATTTCGGCAGAAGCTTCCGCATCTTTGGAAGCTGTTCCTTCGGAATACCGCGAAGCCCCAACCGCTTTGCGCGAAGATGTACCATCAGGAAAATGCCGGCAAAATACAGTATGGCCGGAAGAATAGCCCGAATAACAATATTGGAATAGGGAACGCCCACCATTTCCGCCATAAGGAAGGCTGCCGCACCCATGATCGGCGGCATGATCTGTCCGCCAGTGGAAGAAGCCGCTTCTACCGCACCTGCAAACTCACCCGGGAAGCCGGTTTCCTTCATCATTGGAATCGTTACAGAACCGGTGGTTACGGTATTTCCTACCGAAGAGCCGGAAACCATACCGCAAAGTGCAGAAGAAATGACAGAAACCTTTGCCGGACCGCCCACGGCAGAGCCGGCCAACGCATTGGCACACTGGATAAAGAAATCCGATATGCCGGTCGCTTCCAGAAACGCGCCGAAAATGATGAACAGAACAATATAAGTACTGCAGACACCGATCGGTGTACCAATGACACCGGTCGTGGTATAGAACAGATTGTAAATTACTTTACGAAGACTCGCGCCGCTTGCAAAGGCATACATCACAAAAAGAGATGCCACAACCACGATCGGAATTCCCGTTACCCGGCGGCAGCATTCTGCCAAAACCAGAATACCGACGATGCCGAGCCAGACTTCCAGCTGGCTGATTCGCGTCGCATGGTTGATAATGGCACGGTTGTTAATAACGAAATAAAAGAAACTGCCGCTTCCTGCACAGGCCAGAAGTACATCATACCATGGAATATAATTTGCCTTCGGTGTCTGTCCCGCATGCTTTGTCCGCGGATAAAGCGCAAATACAAGCAGAATGACAAAGCCGAGGAACAACGGGCGGCGAATACGCTCATCCCAGACAGCAAACAGATTCATATAGATCATAAAGATCGAAAAAGCGGCCAAAAGCGCCTTAAGGATCCGGTCCGGCAGACCGGTCCAGACACGGGTATTGGATTCCCGGTCATATTTTTTCATAATGGCATCCACTTCTGCAAGAACGTCCTGCGACGCATGCATGAGCGATGCATTGTGCTTATGCTCTTTCATAACTACCCTCCTGTAAACGGTTTTGATTCCCTAATTCCCCATAGACCGGTGGACCTCGGTCCTTCTGTCATGGCCGGTCTGCCATGCTTTCAAACTAACTGAAAAAACGATACTGTTCCAGACTGAACCGGACGCGGCGGTTTCTGCCGCATAACTCCCGAAGGCTGATGGCCGGCATATCGTCGCCACCGATTTTCAGTATATGATCCGATACGGTTCCGACAAAATAGGTCAATGGATCGATCCGCTTGTCAAAGCCCGAAACAATCATGCTGTGATCCTTACCATACCGAAGTACCTCCCCCGGCAGAAGTTCGGTCTCGACGCCGGCACCAAAGCCATAATAAACGGTCTTTTCCACATAAAGTCCGTCCGGCTTTACCGTATAATAATCGGTCAAAGGACTTTTATTGACGCTGTGCACAAACCCAATGGAGAAATCCTCTCCTTCCCGCACCCGGTATTTGGCAATGAGCTCTCCCGTTCCTGCATCCCGGAGCGTTAAATACCGGGACTGGCTCACAAAAAATGGGGTCATGCATAGGCAAAGGGCTGCGGCAACGGAGAACGCAATCACCATTGCTGCAGCCACTGGGTTTACTGTTTTTACGTTATTCAACGTTGATGCCGATTTCCTTATAATACTTCTTTGCACCGGCATGGAACGGAACGCTGATGCCCTTGACTGCATCCTCTTTATTTAACGCTTCAAACTTTGCATGTCCCTGTGCCAATGTTTCCTTGTTGTCAAACATTGACTTCAGAAGCTCATAGATCTCGTCTTCGCTTGCCTTGTTGGAAGCGATCAGTGTAGCACGTACGGAAACCGTCGTAACGTCTGCATCCACGCCCTTATAGGTACCGGCCGGAATGGTTGTCTTGGTATAGAAGTTATATGTGCCCTGCAGTGTCTTGATGTGATCGTCATCGAGCTGAACCAGGTTGACATCCTTTGCGGTTGCAAGATCAACCACCGCGGTTGTCGGCGCACCGGCTACAACGAATGCGGCATCAATCTTTGCATCTTTAAGAGAATCGGCAGAATCACCGAAGGAGGCATTTACCACCTTAATGTCGTTAAAACTCAGGCCATACGCTTCCAAAATCTGCTTTGCATTAAACTCTGTACCGGAACCGGCATCTCCTACGGATACGGTTTTGCCCTTCAGATCCGCTACGGTCTTGATGTCCTTATTGCAGGTAACGATCTGAATGGTCTCATCATACAGACCTGCCACACTGGAAAAGCTGTCATACTTTCCCTCATCCTTGAAAAGATCTGTACCGGTATAGGCATAATACATAACGTCATTCTGTACGATTGCAAGATCGGCTTCCCCATCGGCAATCAACTGGATGTTTGCCTTAGAAGCACCGGTCGATGTCACTGTAAGATGTGCATTCTTCATCAGCGGATTCAATACCGTAGACATAACACCACCAACAGCGTAATAGGTTCCGGTCGTTCCTCCGGTGCCCAGTACCAGCTCTCTGCCGGAACCGGATGAAGTACCGGCCGCAGCCTGTGCATTCGCACTTCCGGCTGTGGTGGCTGCTGGTACGTCCTCCAGCTTTCCGCATGCGCCAAGCATGCTCACCGCAAGAATTCCTGTCAGAACCATAGAAAACAGCTTTTTCATCTTTACGACCTCCCAATGTTTTTCCCTTGTTTCGTTTCCCCTTTACGACGTTAAAACTTTAATGTCTATTTATGTTCCCCATCATAAATTCTTTTCGGTCATTTGTCAACATGTGTATTTATGCATTATATATGCATTTTTTGATCTGTATATACATTAAATATGCATTATTTTGTGTTCGTTAGAACGTTTTCTTGCAAACTTTACCCTATTTTCCTTGCCAGTGACCAGTTTTATACATATAGGACACTGTGTCTTTATATAAAAATTTTTATGTCGTCAATAAATCATCCGCCTTCGCGTCAAAAAGGCCAGATGTGTGACAGCTGTCAAATGTGTCCGCCCGTGCAAGCACGGCGTCCGCTTGACGGCTTTATAAAAAAAAGAGGTGGTTTTCACCACCCCTCATACGTATTGATCTTATATTTCTGCAGCTTATATTCATAATTGTCCGGATGATTTCGCCATTCGTGCGTCGGCATTCCCACAAAGCGCTGAAAATTCCTCTGAAATGTCGAAATCGACGTAAATCCCGATTCAAATGCGATCGTACGAATGGTTTTATCCGTTGTCCGCAACGCCTTGCAGGCTTCGTGGATCCGGATGGAATTCACGTACTCCAGCGGCGTCATATGAAACAGTTCCTGAAACAGCCGCCGAAAGTGCGTTTCCGAAAGCGCACAGGCATCGGCCAGCTGGCGGATATATACCTCCTCCGTATAATGTTTCTCAAGATAACGGAGTGCAGGCTGCAGGCGTTCCTTATCGCCGTATTCTGCCCCTCCTTCCACCGTTTCCCGTTCCATGCTTTCCTGAAGCTCTGCTTCGGCTATGCGAAGCAGTGACAGAAGCAGTAACGTAAGATGCGCATCGGTCTCCAGTTTAAAATAGCTTCCCCGCTCTTTCTGTTCCCGGAAAATCTCCCGGATTTCCCGGAGAACCAGCGGTTCTTCGCCGGAACAAAAAAAATGTGGTTTCTTATACAAAAGATCCAGTGCCCGCCGGATCTCTCCCGTTTTTTTCGGATACAGTCCGGAAAGCAGCGTTTCGCAATCCACAAACAGATATTCCCAGTACCCATACGTACCCGGATCCGAATTTGTCGTATGCGGATAATTCGGAGGAATCACGGTAAAACAGCCCGGCTCAAAACGAAACACCGTGTCTTCGTATACCATGTCGCCACAGCCTTCATGGCAGATTCCGATTTCCATATAATTATGAAAATGAAGATAGGTAATTCCATCTCCGTATTTGCGGACCCAGTCCCGCCCCATCAGAGCCAGTACATGGCTGTCTTCCGGCATCTCATAATACCGGTACTGTAATTCCTTCTTTTTCTTCATCCCCGTATCTCACTTCAAACGATTTTTCCGGTCAGCCCGGTCAGCCCTGCCCGTCCTTCGCTTTTTCCGCATAAATCAGAAGGCTGTTGTATTCTCCCGGCTGATATGGAAGCGGCATACCCATTTCCATCAATACCGCACCAGTCATTGCCGGCAGTTCTTCCGGCAGCTGCCATGCCTCCGGAAGCTCCCGGTTCTGATCCTCGAGGTGAAGCCGGTAGGTTGCGTCCGGATCCAGTTCTTTCCACTTCAGATACAGTGTCGGTGCATTGCAGTGTGTCTTTATAAATACGACGGATGCCAATGCTTCACTCCGGTCGCGGGCCGTATACTGCCATGCCATATAATCCGGATCATGTGTCCCGTCTGCCGGGTTCCATTCGCCTTCCGGTGCACTAAGGCGGTCATAGAGGCCGTCGTGCGTCAGGTTCCAAAACTGCTTGACCCGCTGAATCTGTTTACGGATCATCGTTTTTTCTTCCGCAGAAAGCCGGGCCGGATCCAGCTCATAACCGAAGGTTCCCGCCATTGCCGTTACCGCACGTGTTACCAGCGGCGTTACACGGCCGGTCTGATGATTCGGCACCGCCGAAACATGTGCGCCGATCGTCGAAACCGGATAAACGAAAGAACTTCCGTACTGAAGCTGCAGACGTTCGATCGCATCGGTGTTGTCACTAAGCCAGATCTGCGGTGTGTAATACAGCATGCCCAGATCAAACCGGCCGCCGCCTCCGCTGCATCCTTCGATGAGAACATCCGGAAACGCCTCATGCAGCCGTTCAATAAACGCATAAACGCCAAGCACATAACGGTAAAGGGTACGGCCGACATTCTGCCGGTCTGCCCATTCCGGTGCATGTGTAAATACATCATGAACACTACGATTCATATCCATTTTAATGTAGTCCAGCGGTACGTCCCGGAATTCCGAAATGATTCGGTCCGCAATGCAGTCCACAACTTCTTTCCGTGAAAAATCCAGGCAAAGCTGATATCTGCTTCGAATCGGTTTTCGTCCCGGAATAACAAATGCATAATCCGGATGCGCCCGATACAGATCACTGTCCTCATTAACCATCTCCGGCTCGATCCAGATTCCGAACTTTACGCCTTTCTCATGAATGCGTCTGCCCAGTTCCTTAAGCGGCATACCCAGTTTTTTCTCATTTGCTTTCCAATCACCGAGACCGGAACAGTCATCATCCCTCTTTCCGAACCAGCCGTCATCCATAACCAGCAGATCCATTCCCAGCTCTGCCGCCTCCTCTGCGAGGGCAATGATTTTTTCACCGTCAAAGTCAAAATAGCACCCTTCCCAGGAATTCAGCAGAATCGGACGCAGTGCCCCGGGCTGTTTCTCCCGTACAATATGGTGATTGACCAGATCATGGAACCGATGCGTAACGGAAGCAAACCCTTCTCCGATGCAAAGCACTGCCTGCGGCGTCGTAAAGCTTTCTCCGGCAGCAAGCGGCCAGGCAAACATCTCATCCGATACTCCCAGCGCAAAACGCGTCTGTCCCATCTGGTCCAGCTCCGCAGAGATCGTAAAATTGCCACTATAGAGAAGCCCCGCCGCCATTACAAGCCCATGGTCTTCTCCGGCTCCCGCTGCGCAGAGCATTGCAAACGGATTGTGCTGATGGCTGGATTCTCCGCGAAGACTTCCTACGGTAAACCGTCCCTCTCCAAGTCTCGTTCTCTGCATAAGACGTTCCGTCCCATACCGTCCCGAAAAATGGATCATTTCAAAATCGCCGTGGAGCATATCTACGCTGGCGGAATCCATTTTTTCAACTACGATTTCGTGTTTACCGATGTTCCGCACTGTATTGGCACGAAGAATCACATCGAGTTCCGGCAGTACGCCATAACGGAGCGTAACTTCTACATTCGCCGCTGCATCCTCCAGAATAACGGACAGGGTTTCTGCTCCCTCCGCCTCCTTCGTACCGGCATAGACCGTCGGAAGCTCCGGAATTGTGTAAAGTCCCGCTTCCACCCGGACTTCCTTTACCCGAAGGTCACAGCCGTAAACACCGTTTTCCTGTTTCAGCCGAAACGATGTTGTGCGATAGTCTCCATTGCCATAGCAGGGAAACTCCTGCGGCAGTATATCGAGAGAATAGGTTCGATCGTTGCCCGCATCATACGGATTCCCTGCAAAGCCGCGATCCCGATAACTCAGGCAGGCAGAAAAATCGCCTTCGGCTCTTTTGCCGTAATAATAATGCAGAAGATGTCCATAAGGGCCAATTCCCATCTGATAGGTAGTTGTTCTCGTATGGAGCGTGATCCGCTGTCCGCTTTTGTCATAAAGTATTGCCATGAAGTCCTCTCCTTCTGCGATTTCTTATTACGGTCAGAGCCATCCTTCGGAGGGTCAGATTCCCCGGAAGCGGAAGCCGAAATGCAGTGGCCGATCCTTCGGAACCAAAAACTCGTCATGGGTTCTTGCACCCCAGGAATCATCCCCGGCAATGCCCATCTGCCGCATAGAACATCTTACCACAGTATGGAAGATTCGCGGTAGCTCATATTGATGTTTGGCCTCCTCCAGCTGTTCCGGTGTATACGGAATCGCCGAAAAATCCATGCCGTCAAGATCGTTTGCCGTAAACCGGATTCCTCTTCCGCGATGATCCGTAATTTCTGCCCAGCGTACGCCCGTACGGTTACCGCTTTCCTGCGGCACAAGGTACGGTTCCAATGCATTCTCCGCTTCGTATTCATAAATGCCCAGCTTTACGCCGGTCTTCCGGTCACAGTAATTTTCCTCCGGGCCGTTGCCGTAAAAACGGATATGACTGTAATCCGCATCCAGCTTCATCAAGAAGCCAAACTCCGGCATATTCGGAAGCGCCTCGCCTTCCGGCGTATAATCCAACAGGATCTCCACTGTCCCGTCTCCACTGATACGATAGGTCACCAGCACACTGCAGGCCGGCACAGTCGGAAGCCAATGTTTGAACCGGACATCCACATAATGCTCTGTTTCACAAATCTCCGGATACTGCTGTACCTCCTTCGCCCATGCCTCATCTTCCTTCGCAAGCTGCGGCACCGTGGTCTGATACAGGCTGGCCAGCTTCCAGACGCCGGAACGATATGCCAGCTGGTTTCCGTCATCATTGGCGGTCGGCGCACGCCAGAAATTCGGGCGCGGCACAACATCGATCATTTCCTTCCCGGCATAACGGTACGAAACAATGCCGCCCTTTAACGTTGACAAAAGAACATCAAAATGCTCTCCATACACGCCCACATTCACAGACCCCCGCACCACACGGAACGGTTTCTTCCGTGCCTCTTCGCGCCGGGCAATGCATTCCTCTTCCTTTACACGATAGCTGATCTCACCGTAGGCAATTTCATAATCCGCCGGTGCATAATCCGTTTTCTCACGAAGACGGAAGCTGAGTCCCACCGTATATTCTCCGGAACGCTCTGCCGGTTCAAACGGAAGCGCAACCGTCCGTTCTTCCAGCGGCGGAACGGACACCTCCATTTCCTCTTCACGGATCAGCCGTCCGTTTTCCTTCAGCAAAGCCACGGCCCGGTAGACCTTCGCATCGGTAAACAATGCCCGGTTCCCGATACGCACCGTGCTACCATCTTTCGCAAATTCCATCTTCAGAAGCTGATAATTGGCCTTGACCTCCGCCATTTTGTCATAACGACGGCGCAATGCATTCAGAATTCCGTTGCCGCTGAATTCATAATCGGTCGGACGTTCTCCGGAATCTCCTCCATACGCCTCAAACTCCTCGCCGTAACGATTTTTACGACGCACGGCCTGATCCACAAAATCCCAGATAAAGCCGCCCTGATAGCGCATCTCCCGATCCGACAGATCGATATATTTCTTCATGCCTCCATTGGAGTTTCCCATAGAATGGGTATATTCGCAGAGCACAAACGGCTTTTCCTTATGCTCTGCCAGATATTCCTCGATTCCCGCAGCAGGGGTATACATCTGGCTCACCATATCGGTCGTGTCCGGATAGCGGTCATCGTGTGCCACGCCTTCATAATGCACCAGCCGATCCGGGTCCAGCTTCCGAAATTCTTCCGCCATCTGGAACGGCACCTTGCCGCCGAAGGATTCATTGCCGATGGACCAGATCAGAACGGACGGATGGTTTTTGTCCGTCTCATAGGTTGCATGGACCCGATCCAGAAGCATAGGCAGATATTCCTCCCGATTTCCCGGCAGCGCATAGTCAACCGGCTTCTGTCCACGGGCAATTTGGTCCCAGATGCCATGGGTCTCCATATTATTCTCGGCAATCATGTAAAGACCATACTCATCGCACAGCCGATAGATCCAGGATGCATCCGGATAGTGGCAGGTACGAACCGCATCCATGTTATTCCGCTTCATGCAGAGAATATCCTGCCGTACCATTTCCTCCGTAACAGCAGCACGGCCGGAATCGGTATAGAATTCATGACGGTTTACACCATGAAATACGATACGCTTGCCGTTCAGCTTCATTATGCCATGCTCCATTTTAAATTCACGGAATCCCACCGGCTGCTTCACGACTTCCAATACATTCCCTTCCGCGTCATACACCTCCAGGGTCAGCTCGTACAGCTGCGGAGACTCGGCAGACCAGAGCGCCGGCTGTTCCACCGACGCCGTGATCCGCACATTGTCACTCTGGTTTTCCAGACGACCGCCCACTACCTGCACACCACCGCGGCACAAACGGTAGGCCGTACTTCCCACCGCATGATTCAGACGAATGGTGAGTTCCAGCTCCCCTCGAGTATACTGCTCAAAAAGCTTTGTCCGAATCGCTACATCCTCTATATGAACAGCCGGAACACAGTACAGAAAAACATCCCGGAAAATACCGGAAAAACGATACATGTCCTGGTCTTCCAGCCAGGACGATGCCGTCCACTTGAACACCTGTACCGCCAACAGATTTTCGCCTTCCTTAAGATACGACGTAAGATCAAAATCACTTTTCGTAAAAGAATCTTCACTATAGCCCACGAACTGTCCGTTCAGCCAGAGGGCGAAGCCGGACTCCACACCCTGAAAAGAAATCCGGATCTCCTGCCCGCGGAAGGATTCCGGCAGCGTGAAATATCTCCGGTAGCTTCCCACCGGATTGTAATATTCCGGAATCCGGCCCGGCTCAATGTCTTCCCGGCCATCCCACGGATACTGTGTATTGACATATGCCGGCCGGTCATAGCCCTCCATCTGGATATGGGCCGGAACACGAATACTGTCCCAGCCTATGGCACGGTATTCCGGTTTCTCAAACCCCTTTATAGTGCTTCCATAATTCACCGCATAATGAAACTGCCAGAGGCCGTTTAAACTCATTCGGAGACTGGAGCCCTTCGTCTCATCCGTCACCAGTGACGCCCCGTCCGGTCCCTGATGCCGCATACGTTCAGCCGCCCGGGCCTCCTCTTCATCCCGGTATGCCACGTGATCGGCAC
Source organism: uncultured Eubacteriales bacterium (assembly GCA_900318695.1). GTDB lineage: Bacteria > Bacillota > Clostridia > Lachnospirales > Lachnospiraceae > Oribacterium. The sequence goes on from ONLM01000021.1 coordinate 21,896, forward strand.
ACGGTGGAAGTACATGAATTTTATAGATATCCGGATTCTTTACTATGCTGTAATCAAAATTTGTGTATTCCATAATCTTCTCCAAATCATAGCGTGATATAAGTGGCAAAAATAATACCGGCATAAAACCGCTCTTGCGTCTCGTTTTACGCCGGTAAAGCAGATTCGTCAATGCAATTTATTTCACAGAACCTGTAATTCCTTCCGCAAACTGTTTTTGCAGGAAGAAGAAAATAATCATAGTCGGAAAACTGCAGAACAATACGCCCATCATCAGCATGCCGTAATCAACCGTATACCCTGCCGACAGGTTCGCAATGAGCATCGGCATGTTCATGGCCTTGCTGTCGGTGTTGAGTACAACCTTCGGCCACATGTAGGAATTCCATGCGTTCATAAATGTAATAACTGCGGCAGCCGCATAGGTGGATTTCATAACCGGCATATACATACGGAAAAAGATACCGATCTCCGTTAATCCGTCAAGACGTGCCGCTTCCATGATATCCGCCGGGAAATTACGGCTGTTCTGTCGGAACATCATAATCATAAACGGTGTGGAAATAGACGGGAGCACAAAGCCCATGGCTGTATTCAAAAGTCCCATGGCACTGACCATACGGAACAGCGGGATCATGGTGGCCACCTGCGGAACCATCATGGCCAGCAGCAGAATGCCGAAAAGTCTGTCTTTTTTCTCATCATGGTAAAGTTCGAAGCCAAATCCGGCGAGCGAACAGATGAAAAGGCACAGCAATGTCTGCAGGATGGAATATTTGAATGAATTCCCCAGTGCCAACATAAGCGGCTCTGCCAGTAACAGGTTTTTGAAATTGGTAAGTGCATAGGTGCCGAAGAGAATCTTTCCTCTGGCCACCTCCACGGAGGCATTCGTTGCCGCCGTAATCATCCAGTACAACGGAAAAATGGAAAAAGCACTCCAGAACGTCAGAAAAATATATGTCGGAATCAGTCGTTTCTGAATTGCAGAATGATTCATGCGTTCCCGTTCCGCATGATTTTCCTGCCGGTTCTCCGACAAATGCATCCGGATATTCTTAATCACGTTTATCACCCACTTTCAGATTAATAAAGGCCAGCACAGCAACCATAATGAACACAATAAAGCTTAATGCCGAAGCATAGCCGAAGTTGCCCACGCCCTTGCCAAAAGAATAGTTATAGATATAGTGCGACATGGTGATCGTAGAGTTCGCCGGTCCACCCTTCGTGAGGTTCATGGACTCATCGAACAACTGCAGTGTACCGTTGATCGACATGATGAATGTCATAACGATGACCGGACGAAGCAATGGTACCGTTACATCCCAGAACGTCTGCCATCCATTGGCTCCATCGATCTTTGCCGCTTCATAAACGGAATATTCAATATTCTGCAGTCCGGCAAGGAAAAAGACCATATTGTAACCGGTCCAGCGCCAGATCAGAGCAAAAATGATGACAAAGCGGGCCGACCATGGTGTTCCCAGGAAATTGAAATTTTCTTTAAAGATTCCAAGGTTTACAAATATCGTATTGATCAGACCCTGCGTTGCAAAGAGGGACTTAAAGATGAGGGAATACGACACAAGAGAAGTGGCGCAAGGCAGGAAAACCATTGTACGGAACAGTCCCCGAAAACGGAGATCTCGGTTGTTCAGAAGCTGGGCCAGCAGAATCGCCAGAATAAGCATGACCGGCACCTGTACTAGAAGATACAAAAACGTATTTTCTATCGATAATATGAACTGCTTGTCCTGAATCATACGGATATAATTCTGGAAAAGCGGGCTCTGCCACTGAAGATTGGCCGGAGAGCCTTTTTTCAGAGAAATCAGAAAGGCCTCAAAAATCGGATAAAAGCTTAAGAGTACGATCAAAAGAGTCGCCGGCAACAGGAAAAACCAGCCTGTCCGGTGTTGTTTTGCGGCAACGCCGCTTTCAAAATGTCCTTGCATTTACATATCCTCCTTCGCTTTGTTCAAGCCACACAGGCCATCATACAAATTCATTGCATAAAGTCCGGCCTGGTTTGAATGAATAGAACGATTGATTTGAACGGTTATGAAGCAGTATAAAATCAGGAAAGCGGGGAGGGGACTCCCCGCCTTTTCCTTTTTAACCTGCCATCTGGAACTTTACCTGTTCCTCAGCATCCTTGATGCACTGTGCAGCATCCTCGCCGCCAATGATCTTCTGAATCGCGGTAGCAACCTGCTCACGGCATGGATAATGATAATCATTCTGCTCAACAACCGGCACATGTGTACCCATCTCTACGATCTGTGAATAGATCGGTGTATTGTTGAAATAGGCAATGCCCTCCTGATATACGGAAGAAGAACCGGCCTTGGTAGAACAGGTAATTACGCCGCCCTCCTTCAATGCTGCATCATATGTAGCGGAAGAACCGGCGCCAAATGTTTTTCCAAGGAAATCCTGTGCCAGCTTCAGCTTCTTGCAGTTACCGGTAATGTACAATGAAGAACCGCCGTTGGAAGCGTATCCTTCCTTGCCCTTGCCTTCCAGTGTCGGCATTGTGGTGATCTCCCATTTACCGGAATTTTCCGATACCTGCTTGATAGTTGGAATGATCCAGTTACCGTTCATAACACCGGCTACCATATCATTGACGATCGTCTGATCGGTATAGTCGGACCAGTCATTTGCAAGGTAGATAACCTTTTCCTTTACTCCACGTGTAATTACGTCAATGATCTTTGTAAAGGTCTCATTGTCCGTCAGGTTCACCTGACCGTCCTTAAACTGCGAAGCGCCCTCTGCCTGCATCATCATATACGGAAGATCGTTGCCGGAACCGTCCATGGAGAGAAGGTACTTGCCGGTCTTCTCATAAACCTTTTTTCCGATTTCAATCCACTCGTCCCAGGAAATGCCCTTCATATCAGCAATGCTGTAACCGGCCTGCTCCAGAAGATCTGTGCGATATGCAAATACAACCGTACCGTTATCTACCGGCATACCATAATGCTTTCCACCGATTGTTGA
>ONLM01000046.1 GCA_900318695.1 uncultured Eubacteriales bacterium
AAGTGCGGAACCCTTGATGTAAAGACCTCTGGCCTCGTCATGACGGGACATCATATCTTCTACCTGACGCTCTAAGACAAAACGAACTTTATCCGGATCATTTGCATCAACGATCATTAATACAGCAGCCTTGAAAAAAGGCTCTTTGATTTCAGCGGACTTTTCTTCCAGTGCCAGCAGACCACTCTGACGGGCTACCATGGCCAGATCAACGATCTGATCTACTGTTTTAGGAATATCATATTTTTTTCCTCGGAAACAGATTCCGATATGCTTTGGAACGTCTTTCAGAATACGGAACGGGTAACATGCAATCAGTCCGGCAATGGTGCCGCCGACTACGATCTGAACGGAAGGCAGATCCCAGAAGTTTCCGAGCTTAGGAATCGTGATACCGTTTACGATGAGAACGATCGCGATGATCCAACCTACCAGTGTTGATATATCCATGTACTATAAGCCTCCTGCAAACAAAATCTTAAACCGCAGAATCGGAATTTTCCGGTTTGTCTTTTCCTTTAAACGTTAGAATTTCATGCATTTCGCGTCTGACCTGCTCTTCTATATCATCCAGGGTGTTTTTTACGAGATAATAATCTCCGGTGGTGAGTTTTACTTTCGTTTCCGGTATCCGTTCTACATAGAGAACCTGTAAATAGTTTACATATAACGGTTCACCGTTTAAGCGAATCAGCTTGAGCATAGATTCTATCCTTCCTAAATTATCGACAATTGCGGCGTTTTTAATAAACGCCGCAATGCAACTTTTGGATTTCGTTAAATACAATTATAAATTTATCTCTTCATGTTGACAAGTTCCTGCAGGATTTCATCGGAAACGGTGATGATCTTTGCATTCGCCTGGAAACCTCTCTGAGTGGTGATCATATCAGAGAATTCCTTTGCAAGGTCAACGTTGGATGCCTCAAGATATCCGGCCATAAGAGAAGGAGTTGCACCTTCGCCCGGCAGAGATGCGGTGACTTCACCGGTATTATCGCCTGTGGAGGCGTTGAAGGTGTTGTTTCCGGCCTTCTGGAGACCTTCCTGGTTTTGGAAGGATGCAATGGCAATCTTACCGAGAATGATCGACTTGGAACGGGTAACCGCCTCTGTTTTGGATGCAACGGTGGTTTTTGTTACGCTCGCCTCTGCACTGGTGGTTGTGGTGAGTTCCTTTTTCTTACTGATTTTATCGGATACCTTGAAAGTCTTTGTGCTGACGGTATTTCCATCGGCATCCATCGTCTTAACAACAATGGTACCATCGTCAGCGATCGAGGTCTTCTCGTTACCGTGCGTACCTTCTACATAGGTTCCCGTAGAACCCAGAGTCCCCTTGGTTACCGTGGTCTTGCTGGTCGGCTTTTCATTGGCAGGAATAGTAACCTTGTGGTTGGCACGATCAACATTCGCTTCGCTGGCCTTATAGGTAATGTATTCTGTGGTATCACCTGTAACCTTGCTCAGCGTTACAACGCCGGTATCGTTTACGGTAACAGTATATCCGTCGTACTGACCGGCCGGACTACAAGCAGCACCGGTCTGGAAGGTAAGGTCAACGGTTTTGGCATCACTGTCCGTGATAGGAATATTGGCTACTTCTTCGGTTTCAACAGAGGCATCGGTAACGTCAACGTACTTTGTTGTAGTTGGAGGGTTGCCAGGGTTCTTTACCGTTGTAACGGTTGTGGTGGAACCGTTTTTATCGGTGATGGTTACGGTGCCGTCGGATGCGATGGAATAGATCGGATTCTTGCCGGTTTTGATGTCTTCTTCTGTGGATTCCACATAGTTTGTACCGGTCGGAATGGTTGTAGGGTATGTGGTGGTGGAAGCAGAATTGTATGTTTCCTCATCCGGAACATTTGCTACTGCTTTGATTACACCATCGTTTCCGATCTCAACGCTCTTGAGCTGCATGGCTTTGCCGGTGAATGTGGTGTCATTGGCCGGACCGTTTGTGGTGGCGTTTTCGCTCGGTGCACGGAGTGCGAAAAGCGTTCTGGTGGTACTGTCGGCACTGTCCGAGCCATATGCGGTTGGATCGACCAAGGCATTTGGACGGTAGCCATATACGAAGTTACCGTTTGCGTCAACGATATAGCCGTTTGCATCAACCGTGAACTGACCTACTCGAGTGTAGGAAAAGTTGTTGGTTTTCATTGACTTTGTAGCTTCGGAACTGTTGGTGGAGTCAATGGCAATACCTGCAGAGGTATTGGCAGAGTTTGTGATAAAGAAACCGGATCCGTTGATGGATGCATTAAAGCCGCCAACGTACGTAGGTGTGGAACTTGTAAAATCCGTAGCGATGCTGCCGGTCATAGATCCATAACCGTACTGCGATGCATTGTTACCGCCGATGGTTGCGGTTCCGTCCGTATTCTTTCCTCCGGAGGATGCTACGGATGTCTGGTACATTGCATCTTTAAAGCTGTATGACTGTGCTTTATAACCAAAAGTATTTACGTTTGCAATATTGTTGCCGGAAACGTCAAATTTATTCTGGTGTGAACGCAAGCCTGCTACAGCGGAGTCCATAGCTCTTAACATATTTTTTTTGTCCTTTCTGTGCGGTTGGAATCCTGATAACTTCGGATCAGGATTACGGCATCCTGAAAAGGTCCTGCCTATAAAAATACCGCACTGTCAATATTGGTGAGTGTCTTGTTTTTCATGTCGTCTTCCGTCATGGTGGTAACGACGATGTTATGAGGAACATTTACGATAAAGATTCCCTGACGGCTGATTACCGCAACATCTTTAGCGCCTTTTTTTCTGGCTTCGTCCACAGCATGCTCCAGATCATCCATAAATCCTTTGTTGACCTCGATGTTTCGTTCGTCGAGGCGTTTTGCTGCGTGTTTACTGAAGCTCAATGACTCGAGCTGTCTCTCATGGAGACGGACGAGCTGTTCCTTAAATGAGGTACTGTCTTCCTTGACTTCCCCTACGGGTTTCGCCGGATTCGTTCCGTTGATTCCCTGTACCATCTGGACGGAATGCAGTTGATCCATACCGGACATTGCTGATTCCTTTCTGCGGTCAATCCTTAGTCCGCATTGCTAAAGTGTTTATTGCCTTAATTGGAGCCGGCAATCTTTGTAACTTCCGAAAGCTTATAATCTGTGGTGTCACCCTTAAGGCGAATGATTGGTTCATCACCGGTTGTTGTGACGGCTTCTACGATACCTGTCTTGGTGGTGGCTTCTTTGCCGGTTGCGGAATCGCCCGGTAGTGTGACGGTGACTTCCTTTCCGATCATGCCTACGCTGTAGCTCTGCTGAGCAAAAGCAATCTGGCTTTTTACGGAATCGGTCATCGCCGTGAGGGACTGAACCATTGCCATCTGTGACATCTGGGCAAGCATTTCACTGTTGTCCATCGGATTGGACATATCCTGGTTGGCGAGCTGGGCTGCAAGAAGCTTGAAATAGCTATCAATGTTTAACGTATTTCTGTCTGTTGATTCAGCCTTGTAGCTGCCGGCTTTATAAGGATCGGAAGAACTGCTGATGGAATTGATATCTGCCATAGTCGTTCCTTTCTGTAATGTTTATCAGGCCAGTCCTAAACGCATCTGCTGCAGGAAACTCTGGCTTGACTGGTTCGAATTGTTGTTATTCTGCTGTTTTGCCTGTTGCTGCTGTGCATTTTCGGATTGATGCTGATCGTTCGGGTTCATATCCTGCTTCCAATCGGCCTGCTGGTTGTTTGGAATAAAGATGGTGGTCTGCTGACCGGTCTTCTGTTCGAGGATATTTGCCATAGCGGTCGCATTCTGGCTGAGCATTTCCAATGTTTTCGGATTGGAAGCTGCAATGGTAACCGCCGCATGTTTGTTTTCGTAAGTCACGTTAATGGTGATCTTACCAAGATTCTGCGGATCCAGTTCGATGGTCATGCTGCCATTCTGCGTCGGGAAACGGGAAGCGAGCATGCGAGTAAGGTCATCTGCGACCGTAGACTCAGATGTACGCATTGTAACGGTTTCACCGTTGCCGATGCCGGTCTGCGTATTCGGAATCGAATTGGATGGATTCTGAATTTGGGCATTGGCCGCTGCAGCCTGCTGTGCGCTGGAAGTGTTTTCCTTTGTTTCCGGCTTAGTATTTGCCGCATTGGTATTGACCTCCGGCTTTACAGCGTGGATGCCGTTATCTCCTGTTCCGGTTGGTCCAAAGGTGTCCTTGGAAGCCGCGCCGTTTGGAGAACTGGAGCTTTGTGTTTCGATGTGTTTTTGATTCTTCAGCGATTCCTTAATCTGATCAGCCTGTGCCGCGGAAAGTACTTCCTTGTGCTCTTTGGACTGCTTTTCAAGGGCCTCTGCGGTCAATCCAGTAGAAGTGGTTCGTTCGGCAAGTTCTGCAGCCATCTGCTTTTCTGCGGCGGATGCTGTGGATTTTTCACTGCCGAGAGCGGGTACCAGATCTTCTTTTGCGATCGTGGCGGTATTTCCGGTATCGGTTGCGCCGGATATCAGAGGTTCGGAAGAAGACTCTGCGTGAACAACCTTTGTAACAAGTTGAACCTGCTGAGGTGCTGCCAGATCGGCACTGGTCATGTTCATAAGGGATGACATGACACTGAGCTCCTCTTCGGTTTTGGATTTCAGTTTCTCTTTGTCGTCCGTTTCCACAGAACCAGTAGTCTTTTCATAGTCCTGTTGCTCTTTCGTACTGTAGGTTTCCTTGCTGGCGGTAGTCTTTGTTTCTGCCTTTGGTGCATCGGTTGTAGTGCTGCTCTTTTTCGGAACGGATGGTCCGTTGGAAGCGTAATCCTTTGCTCCGGCGGCAATCAACTTACTGAAATCTACAGAAGACGAATTTTTGGACTGTGACCTTGTAGAGATACTGGAAGTGCCGGATGAACTGGCAACTTTGGTTACAAGATCCATGTATGTTCCTCCTTTCGTAGGTGTGATATATGTAATCCGGTGAGCGTCTTAAAGAGAGTATTTGCTCTGAAAAGAACAAAAAATCCCCATAGGTTAAAAGCTCATCGGGAATTACTGAATTTAATAGCAATCTTTAAAAAGTTAAGAATGGACAGGAAAATTAAGCCGGAGTGGCGTTTGTGTCCATATAATATAACGGTGTAAATTGAAAAATGTATTAGTGATTCCGAGCGGAATTTACAATTATTATTGTTTTTTTAAAAAGGCAAAGAGAGTCTGGCGGTATGTGCTTAAGCCGGACGGATGGATTTGGCCTGATTGGAGACAAATTCATCAATAAAAGACTCCTGCTGCTTCTGCTCCAGAGTATGATGTTCTGCCTTTTTCTTTTCCTTTAATTTCTCGAATTTATTGACATCAATGTTTGCATTGATCAGTTCTGCTTTCTTTTGATCGGCACGCGCCTGCAAAACCGCAAGGGCCTGTTTTTCCACTTCAACCTGCTTATCAAGATTGTCGATCATAGATGAGTACATCAGGAACTTTTCGATGGAAGCACCGCGATGTTTTACATCATCAAACTCATCGCGCAAAGCAGAGGACTTTTTACGGAGATTCTCGATTTCCAAGATTTTTTCATTGACATAGCGCATTCGAATCGCATACTCCTCTTTGAGGTTATCTAGTATCTGCTGCTTGTAGTCGAGAACGGTTTCGAGACTGTAATGAAATTTCTTCATGATGACCTGTCCTTTCGATAGTCTCTATACTCTATGAAATAATACCTGCAGATGTGGAAATCACCGTATGAACGTTAGTTCATACGGCAAACTAAATTATTGTACACGAAACAGTCTGCATTTACAAATATTAAATGCAAAATTATCCTACAATGTGCTTCATCTTTGCAAGGATATCTTCGTAGGAGAAGGCCTCCTTCGTACCCTGCATGAGGAATTTCTTGATGGCCGGATATTTTTCTACCGCCTCATCAAGAGCTGGGTTGGTACCTTTCTTGTAGGCACCGATCGAAATCAGATCCGCGTTTTTTTGATAGAGACCTAAGAGATTTCGCATTCGTGAGGCGTAGGTATTGTGCTCCTGATTCACAATTTCAACCATAAGACGCGAAACACTGGCTCCAATGTTGATGGCCGGGTAATGGTTTTCTGCGGCCAACGCTCTGGAAAGGACAATATGACCGTCCAGGATACCACGGACGGTATCGGCAATCGGTTCATTGGTGTCGTCACCTTCCACGAGAACGGTGTAGACGCCGGTAATGGAACCTTTGTTGAACTGTCCGGCACGCTCCAGAAGACGCGGAAACTCGGCATAAATAGATGGTGTATAGCCTCGTGCGATCGGTGGTTCGCCGGTGGCGAGACCAATCTCACGCTGTGCCATTGCATAACGGGTGAGGGAGTCCATCATAAGAAGGACATCCAGACCCTGATCACGGAAATATTCCGCGATGGTTGTAGCAACCAGAGGACATTTGAGACGAAGCATAGCAGGCTGGTCGGAAGTTGCGATAATGAGTACGGAACGTTTCATACCCTCTTCGCCCAGATCTTTCTGTGCAAATTCAAGAACCTCTCGGCCTCGCTCGCCTACCAGTGCGATCACGTTGATATCGGTTTTTACGTTCTTCGCAATCATGCCCATTAAAGTAGACTTACCGACACCGGAGCCGGCAAAGATACCGATACGCTGGCCTTTACCGATGGTGTTCAGACCGTCAATGGCTTTAATACCGAAATCAAGCCGGTTGCGGATCGGCGGTCGATCCAAAGGGTTTGTGTAACTGCTGTTTACGGTGTAGGTCTGGGCATTGGTCGGAAAGGCAGGTCCGCCGTCCATTGGCTGCCCCAGAGCATTAATGATACGGCCTTTCAGAAAGTTGCCAACCGGTACACGGAGACGGTTTTTGGTGTTCCGAACGAAACTGCCGGAAGTTATGCCGGAGGTTGCCTCATAGGTCATAAGCTGGATGCGATCCCCCTTAAAGCCGACAACCTCTGCCGGAATATCACGATCCAGCTCTTCGTTGTGAATCATGCAGATATCTCCGACACTGGCCTTGTCTCCGGATGCTTCGATGGCCATGCCGACGATATTTTCAATTTTGCCCACATGACTGACGGTTTCAGTCTTACGGATCATATCCGGGAGCATTTCAAACATTCATTATCCTCTTATTCTTCAAATTGCACACCGTTCAGATTGTCCCGGATGTTTGCCATCTGGGTGTTAATACCGATATCAATCATTTCGTTTGGTGTTTCAATCACGGTGTAACCCATTTTTTCTTTATCCTGAACAACAAATTTAACATTGTCCGAGATTCGGCTCAGCTCGACGGCAACGTCCTGATCGACGGCAATGAGTCTTTCATAATCATATTTGTCGATGTAGATCTTGATCCATTCGGTTTTTTTCATCTTTTCGACTTCAGAGAGGATCATTCGTTTAATGACCTCGCCGGAAGTTTCCAGACTGACATGAATGACCTTTTCGGCGACCGCCAATGCCACGTCCTTTAATTCATCAAGATAACGGTGGAAACTGTCTTCGCGTTCCCGTCCGATTTCTGTCAGGGCGTGTGCTACCGCTTCTTGATATTTTTTCAGTGTTTCCTGAAATTCGGCCTGTGCCTGCTGGAGAGCGGCTTTCCGGCCATCCTGCATACCTTCCTGATGACCGGCATTGTAACCGTCTTCCTGTGCCTGCCGTTTAATGTCTTCTGCCTCGGCCCGGGCACGATCCAGATAGGTCTCGGCTTTCTGCATAGCTTCCCGGATGATCTTCTGCTGCATGAACTGAATTTCTTCATCTGATTTCTGTTCTGTAACGTGAGATACTATGCGATCCGGATGGAGCTGATTGCCCCCGTCAAAACCGGAGGCATCATTGGCTGAAAATTTTTTTACGCTAATGTGATCTTTCAGATCAGATTCATGATGAAAATGCTGCTCCGGAAGAACAAAGCGTTCGATCTTTATATCATCGGTGGCTTTTAAAACACGCCGATTTGAAGTGCGCTGATTAGACAATGATCGTATCCTCTCCGCCGCCCTTATTGATGATTACTTCACCCTGATCCTCAAGCTTTCGAATCATGTTAACAATACGGGACTGAGCTTCTTCTACATCCTTAAGACGAACATTGGAGGTGGTTTCCATATCGCCTCGTACCGTTTCTGCCTGACGTTTCGACATGTTGTTAAAGAAGATGGCCTTCATATCATCGTTTGCGGTCTTAAGCGCAAAAACAATGTCCTTGGTATCGCAGTCTCGAATGAAACGCTGTACGGAACGATCGTCCATGGTAAGGATATCCTCGAAGACGAACATCTTGTCCTTGATGTCTCTGGAGAGATCCGGATTGGAAACATCGAGTTCGTCGAAGATCTTTTTCTCGGAGCTTCGATCGATGTGGTTCATGACATCGGCCACATAGTCGATACCACCAAGGTTCATGTTGTCTTCACTTGTAATGATGGAGCTGAACTTGCGCTTCATCTCCTCTTCTACAATGGCAATGGCATCCGGGGATACACGATCCATGTTTGCCATTGCAGTGATGGTAGGAATACGTTTCTCCTCCGGCAGGTTTTCAAGAACCTGCGCAGACTGCTCTGCCTCCATGTAGGACATGATGAGTGCAATGACCTGCGGGCGCTCTGTACCAAGAAGGGACAGAAGCGCCTTTGGATCACCTTTGGAGAAGAAATTGAATGGTTTGGAAGCGAGGGTCTTTGAAACCTTATCGAGAAGATTTCTCGCTGTGGATTCGCCGAAGGCCTTTTCCAAAACAGATCTTGCATAATCCAGACCACCGTCTGTCATCATCTTATGGGTGAGACAGAGTTTATAAAATTCGTCGAGGGTCATCTCGACTTCCTGGTTGGTCGTTTTACCGATACGAGCGACCTCATATGTGAGGTCCTCGATATCGGATTCGTTCAAATATTTGTAAATCGAAGAAGCACGGTCTGATCCCAATGAGACAATGACCAGTGCAGCCTTCTGCCTTTGGGTAAGCTCCCTGACAGGGCTTGGTTCTTTGGTTAATTTCACGCCGGAAGCCTGTATTGCTTCGACCTCTTTATCGGCGTCGCTGTTGATTATTTCTGGCATTGCCGTCATCTCCTTCCTCGTCACGCAGCCAGCCCTGGATGAGCTTTGCTACGATCTGCGGGTTGTTGTCTACAAATTCTCCAATGCTCTCCTTCAGCTTCATACCATGCTGCATTGAAGAGTTGGTGTCTTCCTCGGCACTTGCATCCATTGCGTCTGCAAGACGGGCTGCCTCCTCCGCAGCGGCAGCTTCTTCTGCTGCGCGCTGTGCTGCTGCAGCCTCCTCGGCCGCAGCCTGCTCGGCGGCAAGTTTTGCGAGCTTTTTCTTCTTTCTCCGACGAAGGATCAACAGGATCAGAATCAGGAGAAGGAGAACGCTTGCTGCGATGATAGCGATCAGAATAGCAGTTGGGATACCCTGTTTCTGCTCTTCTTCCTTCTTGTTTTCTTCGTCTTCCGCAGCTGCGGCAGTCTCGTCCTGTTCCGGTGCGGAGCGAACAATAGTGATCTTGTTTGGCGCATTTTCGCGGGAAATTCCTGCTGCATCAGCTACCAGATTAATGAGATCCTGTTCCTGTACGGAACGGTCTGCAGTATTTACAACAACAGCAACACTGGTGTCCTGAAGAAGACCGGGAGAAACTTCACGCTGCTGTTTTAAAACATTGAATAACCAGTCGCGGGAAGCACTGTTGCTTGCATAGGAACTGTCAGAAGTTCCGGTTCCGTTCTGATTTGTATAACGCGGTACATCCGCATTGGCATCGGAACCAACGACACCGGCGGCATTGTCTCCGCTGTTGTTGGAATTTTCTCCGGCAACCTCTTCATGACTCAAGAGACCGGAACGATCCTGCGGATCTACCTGACTCGGTACGGAGTATTCGGTGTTTTCTTCGATGAGACGGGACATATCCAGAGTTCCCTTTACGGAAACGGCAACATTTTCGATACCGTAAAGCTTACCCAGGACACGCTTAATATTGAGAGCGATGTTCTGCTCGATTTGTGTTGTGAGGTTCTGTACACTCGCGCCGCTTCCGCTTTCTTCATTAGAGCTGCCGACTTCTGTCATCGTGGCTGCATCAAAAACAGAAACGTTGGTAAAGTTTACGCCCTTTACGGAATGAGAAATGAGATTCCGGATCGCATCGGCGTTGGCCTGATTGAGCGTAGCCCCTTCTTTCATGGTAACAACGGCAGATGCGGAAGCATCGATAGAATCTTTGCTGCTGTTGAGCGCAAATTTATCGTTATTACCCTGTGCAATAGTGACCTTGGCGTCCTGTACACCATCGAAGAGACGGATTGTTGCACCGAGACGATCCTGTAAGTCATAAAGTGTGTACAACTGTTTGTCGGACTCGGTCGTCATGAGGCCGGCATTGGAGATGTACATATTGTAAGTGAAACCACTTTTCGGATAGCCCTGACTTAAGAGATCTACTCGTGTCTGATCGACCTGCTCTTCCGGAACAGAAATCGAACCATCCTTGTTGTTATAGGTGTAAGGAATGCCTTTATTCTGCAGGAGACCTGTAATCTGGGTTGCTTCCTCCTGGTTCAATCCGGTGAAGAGTGTGCCGTAGGAGGTTTTGTTGTTGGCATTTAAATAGAAAATCACACCTGCCGCGACAAGTAATGTGGCTACGATGATGGATATAATCGCGATTTTGTTTTTCTTTGGCATGTTCTGCCAGGATTCTTTTACGTTGTTCAAAGGAAACTCCAGAAAATGCGGTGTTTGCCGCTGTGTATAAAAAGACAGGACTCCAGAAGATAAAAATCTTAAAAAGTCGCTGTCATGGATGATCAAGGGTTACAAAATGAAAAAATGAAACAACACGAAAAGAAGGATAAAATTACAAATTCATCTTGATAAGTTCATTGTAGGATTCCATTGCCTTGTTTCGTAATGAAATCATTAAGTCCAGACTTATCGCTGCCTTTGCTTCCGCAATCGGCAGGGAATGTGCATCATCCAACTGACCGGTAGCAAGCAGATACTGCTTGTTTTCCACATCGGCCTGTGTGTCCTTTACGTTTTGAATGGCGTTGGAAAAGACATCCTTAAAAAGCTGGGCACCCTGACTTTCCTGATCCTTGACCGGATCATTTAAAGCGGAGATACTGCTGTTTAAGCTTTTAATAGGAGTAATGAATTGATTGGTATTGATTTCCATGATGAAGGCTCCTTCCAAAAATAATCCGTTTGATAACCGAACATCTTCAGTGCAAATCCTTCCTTAGAAATGCAGACCTGTTTTATGAAGCGTAACGACAAGTTACGCGGTGAAGATACAGCGTTGAACATCCTTGTCCTACTATATCGCACAATTCTTAAATTTATGAAAATTGATTAAAAAATTAAATTTTCGGTTAAAAATGGAGATAGAAATGTGCACCTCAAATATAACATTAACCAAGGTGCTTTACAAGAGAAACGCGCTATCGATAATGCGGTTTATACGTCCTGTATTGTAAATATCTTTGCCGTAGTAAGATAGCAATTTTCACTTATTTCGTCAAGCGCATAAATAATAATCGAATACAAAAGGCATCCACGAAAATGTGGATGCCTTTTGCTATTGTACATCCCAATGATAATGATCTTATATATGGGGCGTACAGGATCAGTAGTTGATCCTGTCAACCATATTTTTAAGAACAGAAGCGTGATCGTTCAACTCGGAGCTGGATGCGGAGCTTTCTTCGGCAGTGGCGCTATTCTGCTGTACTACCTGAGAAATCTGCTCAAGACCGGTTGTGATCTCGGAGATGGACTGTGCTTCACGCTGCATCTCTTCTGCGATGGCAGCCACAAGCTCTTTTGATTTTACGGAATTATCCTTCACTTCATTCAATGAAGCTACGGCAGAAACAACCATCTTTGAACCGTTATTGATTGCATTGATGGCGGCTTCAATCAATGTAGATGTTTCGGCAGCGGCGTCTGCGGACTTACCGGCCAGGTTACGTACTTCATCGGCTACAACGGCGAATCCCTTACCGGCAGCACCGGCACGAGCGGCCTCAACCGCAGCATTCAGAGCAAGGATGTTTGTCTGGAAGGCAATGTCATCGATTGCTTTGATGATGTTTTCGATCTGATTGGACTTGGCCTCGATCTCCTTCATCGCATCCTGTACGCGAAGCATCTGCTCATTTTCTTTTGTGATCTTGTCTGCAACGTCTGCAGAGAAGTTCTCAACATTGATGGCAGCCTTTGCGTTTTCCCGAACCTTATCGTTAAGTGTCGAAATGGTTGCGGAAAGCTCTTCCAGAGTGGATGCCTGTTCTGTAGCACCCTGAGAAAGTGCCATGGAACCGTTTGCAATCTGCTCAGAACCGGTTTTTACCTGTGCGGCAACCTGATTCATATTTGCAAAGATACCGGCCAGGTTTTTACTGATCTGCTCAAAACCGGCCTTGATCGGAGATGTATCACCGACATAAACTTCCGGATGCTGAAGCTTCTCGGCAAAATTTCCTTTTGCCATCTGGCCAAGGATATGACTCATATCGGCAACCAGAGTATTGAGTGTTTTCATTGTGTCATCTATGCTGGTAAGCATTTCACCAAACTCATCCTTATGAATAAGCTTTTTGTCGATTTCAAAACCGAAATCACCGTGAGATACCGATGCCATGGCATGGTTTGCAAGGGAAACACTCTTTGTGATGTAGTTGGCAAGATATACAAATACAGCGATGGAGACAGCCATTACAGCGATAAAGGTAATTGCAAGAGTAATGGATACCGTTGTTCTGAGAACACCTGCTGATGTAATCTTTGCACTGGCCTGCTGGTCGGAAAGCTTGCCTACCGCACTAAGAGCGGATACAAATTCTTCGGATGTCTTTTTGTTAAAGCCGTTATCATAGAAATGAATGGCTCCCTGACGGTCACCCTTATCAAGCATATCAAGAATGGTATTGGAATCGTTCTGTAAAGCAGTGAACTTTTCGTTTAATTCATTGATAAGCTCAGGATTGCCAAGTGTGCGTCCGATGGTATCGATATTCTTCTTCATACCGTCGAATCGATCAACAAAATCGGCACGCTGGTCGGCAACGGGGTTCTCGCCCGGCTCATAAATGGCGAGGAGGATACGCTTGTTGATGGTCTGAATATCCTTTCTCATATCCATCTGTGCCTTGGTGTTTACGTACTGTACATTTGAAAATTCTTCCATCATGTTGCTCATTTTCATAAATGAGAAATAGGAAAGTCCCATCATGATGATAACCAGAACCGCAATGATAGTCAGTACAGAGATAAATTTGTTTTTGATTTTTAAATCATTGAAATTCATGCCTTATACCTTCTTATTTTATTTATAGCGCAATGGCTACATATTTATACTTGATAATCTATCGACAGAAAATCAAAAGTTATAAGTCATTTAACTAAAATGTGAAGAAATATTTGGATGTAAAATCAAAATTCATCTCATTTTTAAGCCTGTCCGCTACAGGATTTATAATAATCGTCAAAAAGTTTGTTTGTGGCATCCAGTGTATCCTTTGAAATCTGAGGAAGCTCGCCGCCCCAGGCCTTCATGGCTTCGTTGTAACCGTCCTGCACAGCCGCCTGCAGCTGTTTCATGCGTTCCGGGTCACCGCCGGCCATACCGGCTACGAAATCAAAGAGACGCTGTGAGGTTTTCTTAATGCCATAGTAGCCGTTCTCAGAAATGGCTTCCTGGGCGGCCTGCTTTGTTTCGGCATCTACCGTATAATTGCCGGATGCAATAAATTTCCAAATGCCGTTGCCGTCCCGTGTGAGTTCCGAGTTTGCAGCGCTCCATTGGCGATACTGCTCTCCCAATGTGCCCTGCGCCATTTTTTTGAGGAAGGATTGCTGGATCTGTTCCTGTTCATCTTTTAATGCAGAAATCAGCTTGCCGCGATCTTCTTCGCTCATTTTTGTAACGGCAAAACGGTCAGCCTGTTCTACAACCGAGGTGGTTTTTGCGCGACTTTGGACTTCCTTGTCCTCGGAAGCGGCCTTTGTAAAGGTATCTACCGATGGGGCCTGCTGTGTTGCCTGCTTTGCAGGAGAAGGTGCAGACTCCGGAACCGGATTTGCCTTTGCAACCTTACCTGCGGTACTTGTAGAGGTGTTACGTACGGATTCAAGTGAGATTGACATATTAAGCTCCTTCTTTCTTGTCATAAATATCTTTTACATCTGTATTCCGGTTTGGTCCGTTAAGTGTGCATTGGTTGTCCGGATACAGAAAAGTACACGGTTTTGATCTTTATCACTGAAGCGTGCCAGGATAAACTGTCTCCATTCGAAAACATCATTTTTGATGCGTATACGGAAAAAAGCATCAATGGATTCGAAGGTCGTGGTCATAAGGCGGGTCTTGATGGTATCCGGATTCATAAATGCAAGATATGCGTTTCGATCATCCGGATGAATCTCATTTTCCGCAAAGGCCTTAATACCTGCACGGAGTGACTGCCGGCCATAATGAATATAGTAGTTTGCGCCCATGTAAACCGGGACATCGGTATCTTCATCGAGATACAGCGTGTCTACCAGGCTGAACATGGAATACAGTGAGGTCAGGGACTTGTCGAGGAGTATCTTTTTGGAGACGGCTCCGTTTTCCGAAATATTCTGGATGTTGACAAGGAAAGCACTGCCCTCGGAATAGCTGGAGATACTGCGTGCACGAACCATAAAGTAACAGTTGTTGGCTACCATATCGATGTAGCCCTCTTCTGTCGTGCCGAGAATCGACTCTGCGGTTTCACGGCATTTCTGGAAGAACGGATTATTGGCATCATTGATCCGCAATTCTGCTTCATCGGTAGAATAAATTCCTATAGAGGCAAGGGCATCGCGGAACTCTTTGTTTGTATATATGAAGTGACCGGATTCTTGGTGGAATTCAAAAATACCAAGCGGAACACCCTTACGCTCTTTGAATTTTGCACTGCGACTAAGGTCTTCATATCCATCTAACGGATTGGTGCCGAGGAAATTAACCTGCCCCAGATCATCATGGTAAGAACGAAGCTCCGGAGCTTCAAAGCGGTAACCGAGATTACGAAGATGATCGCACATCATGTCATACGGTTCCGGTTTGTCGATAAAGAAGCCCTGGGCTTTTTCGCAGCCGATATCTCGTAGGAAATCCAGTTGCTCCTGTGTCTCCACACCTTCTGCAAGTGTGCGCACTCCGATGCGTTTTGCCATGTCGACAACGGATGCAATGATCTGTTGGGACTCCAGAGAGAAATCTTTCAGGAACAGCATATCAATTTTGATGACATCAAAGTGATAATCCTTAAAGACATTCAGGGATGAATAACCGGAGCCGAAATCGTCCATCCAAACTTCGTAACCGTTTTTATGGAACCGCTCTACCTGATCTTTAATATATGCAGCGTTTTCTGTAAGAATCGATTCGGTGATTTCAATGTGCAGAAGATCTTTCGGAATCAGGTACATATTGGCGGCTTCGTCAATGAGACTGACAATGTCGCACAGCTCAAAGTCCAGGCGGGACAGATTAAAGGATACCGGAACCAGTGGCCGACCGGATTCGCGGGCATTGTAGAAATCTTCACAGACTTTTGTGACAATGCAGGAATCCAGTTTATGGATCAAATGATATTCTTCCAGAATATCAATGAAAAAGGACGGTTTCAGAATCCCATATTGTGGGTCATCCCAGCGCGCCAGAGCCTCCATGCCGCAGACTTCGCGGCCCAGAGTCCGGATCACAGGCTGGTAGTACACCTTGATCCAGTTTTCTTCGATTGCCTGATCAATATGGCTGATAATATATTGCACCTGTTCCTGCCGCCGTTCGAGTTCCTGATCATAATAACGGTACAGGGTGTCAAAACGCTTTCGTATGCTGTCGCAGGCAAGCTTGGCACAATCTACCGCACCGGAAATATCGAGCGTATCCGCCGAGGAATAATGATATACACCGGCTTTGATGCTCATGTTAATGTCTAGAGTATATTCATAAAAGGAAGCATTCAGTTTCTGAATGGCGTCCGGGACTTCGATGTCATAGGTAAAGATGCCGAAGCAGTCATTGGAAAAACGGGCAATGATGCGCTGTGGAAAGGACTCAGTGATTTTTTTTGCCAGAACTTTCAGAAGTTCATCTCCCCGTTCAAATCCATACTGTTCGTTATAAAAACGGAAACGTTCAATATTAAGGTAAACGATATCAAAGTAGGATAAGTTGTTTTCCGACTTTTTTCGCATTACGCAGGCGGCGTTTTCACGGAAGGATTTAAAAGTAAAACATCCCGTGAGATAGTCAAGCTCCGCGTTTTTATAGCAGTCTTCATCCTTTAACAGCGAGACTTCGCTTAAGTTGATCAGTTTTTTGGCTTTATTCATTCCTTCATGCTCCTTGCGGTATAGTATCGCTGCTGAACAGAGAGTCTGAAAAGTCAGTTCTCCTCTTCATACCCCATATATCGACCGATTTTGAATGTATATAAAGAGAAACAATATCGGAGATTGCAAAGGAAACAGAAAGAATGCTTTGGAAATTCGAAATAGTGGGATGCGTTCGGGAAAACGGAAAAATTTTCGGAAAAGAAAAAAACTATGTGTGGGATGAGCACACATAGTTTTTACTTATGTAAAAAGAAATCTTCCGTAGGCATACGGTCTGCGGTAATCATAGCGGCTTACCTTGATGCCTGTACGGGAATTTGCCGCATGGATAATAAGATTATTTCCGGCATAGATGGCTACATGGTTGATGTAGTTTCCATCTGCGTAAAAAACCAGATCTCCGGGCATTACTTCGGAGCCTAAAAGATAAAGACAGTTGGCATACTGATCACGGGAAGTACGGCCGGTGGTGGCTCCGAAGTGAGCGAAAATCTGCTGTACGAAGCCGGAACAGTCAGCGCCTTTTGTCAGGGAAGTTCCGCCCCAGACGTAAGGATTTCCGATAAACTGCATAGCGTAGCTGATGAGTTGCTGCCGGGTTCTGGTAGTATATTCGGATTCGTTTGTGAACTGCTGGAGCTTGGAGTAGTCTGTCATAATATAGGATGTGACAGAGGAGGTATCGAGTGTTTCTGTCTCCTGCTCCCGAGTCATGGTCTCTTCCGGATCATATTCGGAAACCGATGTTGTTCCGGACAAGGATGCTCCGGTGGAATTGTATGCGGTATAACCGGCTTTATGATAAGTATTTGCAGCAAAGCCAACGGATGAAGTCAGGCCGACCGCAACACTGATCAGAAGTGGCAATACAAAGTAGTGTTTCAAAGATATCCCTCCGAACGGTGATGTCAACAAATGATTATGCATTCTCTGCCGGGCGTGGAACGTATACCATGTTGCAGGCAGGATTTTTTATAAGAGATGAAACAGAATATCTATTAAAAAAATCGGCAGAGAGTGATTTTTGCATAATAACGGATTTCTTACGGTTTTTCAACCGGTTCGGTAAAGAAGGCTTTTTTTACGGCATCCACAGGCATATCCCGACCTGTCCACAGACGGAATGCAGCAGCACCCTGGTACAGGAGCATATACATTCCGTTTACGGTATGGAGCCCTTGACTTGCAGCCTGTTTCATCAGCATAGTCTCCCGTGGATTGTAAATGACATCGGAAACGGTGAGACTCTGTGCCAGACCGGAGAACCAGGAGGCGTCTTTTATTAAGCTCCGTTCCGTATTCGGAGCCATGCCGACATTGGTGGCATTAACCAGAAGTGCAGAATGCCGGATCTCATGCTGTAATACGGCATCGTCATATTCGAAGACGGAAACGTGGCAGGCGGTTTCGTGATTCAGGCGGGAAACGACGTTGGCTGTGCGATTATGAAAGCGGCTTTCAGCACGTTCAAAAACGGAAATTTCGCTGGCACCATCCAGCGCCAGCTGTACCAGTATGGCGATACCGGCACCGCCGGTGCCGAGTAAAGTCACTTTTTTTCCTTTAAAATCCACGCCCTCCTGTCGTATGGATTCTGTAAATCCGATACCGTCTGTGGTGTGCCCGGTTATACTGCCATCGTCTTCAAAAACGATGGTGTTTACAGAATCCGCAATGGAAGCGGCCAGACTCAGACGATCGCAAAGCGCTACGGCAGCCGTTTTTAACGGCATGGTAAGATTCAGACCTTTTACTCCGATGGAACGGAAGGTCTGAAGGGTTGCGGCGAGATCCTTTTCTGTTATGTCAACGGCCAGATACCGGGCATCGATCCCCAATGCTTCAAAAGAAAAATTATGCATAGCCGGTGAAAGAGAATGTGCCACGGGACTTCCGAGCAGACAAAGCATACGGGTATGACCGGAAATAGGTAAAACGGATGTTTTTGATTCTGTGTTGGTTTGATGCATATTGTGACCTCGCAAGAATGGAATCAATGGCCGCTCGGGACACGATCAAGGAATTGTTTTTCATAGGTGCGGTCGGCAATCAGAAGCCGTACAAAGATGAAAAGCAAAACCAGGCCGGCACCGAAAATCGCCTGATAGCGGAAAACATGAATCAGTAATGTGGCACAAAGAACGCCCAGGCAGAAGGTAAGGATCATTCCGCCGTGAAGCAGGCTTTTGCGCCCGGCGGAGACATTTCCGCTCCGGACGTATTTTACCAGAAAAGAGCCGCACTGACGAAGATGGTTGGTACAGAAGGTTGTTGCCATGCCGATGCCTTTGGCCTGACGGAAGGTGTTAAACTGCATTGCACAAATGAAGTTTAAGGATACCTGGCAGATCTGATCCGGCCAGGTGGCAGGCATAAGTCCTAACAAAATTACGGTAATTAATTCGAATCCTACGAGAATGGTATCCCATCGGAGAATACGGAAACGCTTGATTTCTTTTGCAAAGATTTCGGATAAAACTGTACCGCTGAGATAGGCGATGAACGGCAGCAGGTAATGTCCTACTTTTTCAAAGTGCCCATTGCCCAGATTCATGGCCAGCAAAAGAAGATTTGCGGTCTGGGCATTACAGAATACACCGCCGCGAATGCCATAGGTATATCCTCCGTAAAATCCTCCCACAAACATGAGACAGAAAAAACACCATAATTGTTCACATTCGAGATATTCATTACGTTGTTTTGCGATACCTCTTTGCGGATTCCATTCTTTGATCTTTTCTGTTTTGTCGGTTGTGTTTGTGAATGTAGTAGCTGTACTTTCCATGATTCTGCCTTCCTTTTGCTGCCGTAAACATTAAAGTGTGGCGGGAACCCGACGTGCTGAAATGGAAATCGGCCGGCGAGTGTCCCGTATGAATAAAGTACAAAAGCCAACCTGTGACCGTGTGCTGCGGTCACCGATCGGCTCGGTGCTTAGGGTTATCCGTTGAGCCGTTGACGAACGATCTCATAGGCGAGAACGCCGCAGGCTACGGATGCATTAAGAGAGTCGATACTTCCATGCATTGGAATGGATGCGATCATATCACACCGGTCATGAACAAGGCGGGAAACCCCCTCTCCCTCATTTCCGATGACAAGACCGATCGGCCCCTTTAAATTCAATTTGTACATGCTTTCGCCGCCCATGTCGGCGCATACGAACCAAAGACCCTTGTCCTTTAATTCGTCAATGGTTTTTGTGATATTTGTAACCTTGGCTACTTTGGTATAGGCCAGAGCACCGGCACTGGTCTTGGCCACGGTGCTGGTCAGACCGACTGCACGTCTTTCGCGAATGATGACGCCGTGAGCACCGGCGAGATTGGCTGTACGGATGATTGCTCCCAGATTGTGCGGATCCTCAATACCGTCCAAAATAAAGATAAAAGGATCTTCTCCCTTCTCCTTTGCGACTTCCAGGATTTCATCGACTTCAGAATAGTGATATGCGGCCAGATAAGCAATGACACCTTGATGTGATGCGGCATTTTCATTGCCGGCGATTTCATCCAGTCTGGATTTCTTTACAAATTCCGGCTTAACACCGGCTTTTTTGGCTTCCCGCAGGATCGTGGAAATCGGACCGTCGTGCAGGCCGTCCTGCACAAATAGCCGGTCAATGGTCTTGCCGGCACGGAACGCCTCCGTTACAGGATTACGACCTAATAAGGTGAATTCTTCGTCTCTCATGATTTTCCTTTCAATTTCTGCTGATGAATGTTCTTGATGCTTCCGACTGTCTGCTCCAGTTCAATCAGATGCCCGAGTCCTTTTTGAATTAAAGTGATGGCACGTTCGTACTGTCCGTCGAGATACAGGGCGCCGATCAGGGCTTCAAATCCGGTGGCCCGGCGATATTCCTGAATGGAACTGTTTTTGGAATGGGTTGCGGATTTCTGATTCCGGCCGCGTTTATAAATACTGAGCTCCTTTTCGCTGAGGACTTCATTGGCAATAAACCAGCCCATGATTTCAGATTGTGCATGGGCACATACGAAAGTGGTCTTTTTTACATTGACCTGATTTAAAGCGCCGGGATAATGGATCACGACATATTCGCGTACGGCAAGATCATAAATGCAATCTCCGATATACGCAAGAATAAGCGGGGACGTGGTATTCACGTCCACCGCTTGGAGATCCAGACTCTGTTTATAAAATTCTATAATTTCTGTATTCATTCTTTATGCTCGGCTCCACTTTACGCCTTCACGGGTATC
>ONLM01000078.1 GCA_900318695.1 uncultured Eubacteriales bacterium
GATTTGAAAACCTTTTTCCGCTGGATCGGGGCGTCACGTATAATTCGTATCTGATCCGTGATACAAAAACGGCTTTGTTGGATACCGCTGATCAGACTGTTGAGCATCAGTTTTGGGAAAATTTGCAATATGCTCTGCAGGGCCGCCCTTTGGACTATCTTATTGTTAATCATATGGAGCCGGATCACTGTGCCGTGATACGAAATGTATTGGAATGCTATCCGGAGGCCGTTGTAGTGGCGACAGCAAAAACGTTTCAGATGATTCTTCAATATTTTGATCTGAATTTACCGGATGAGCGGAAACGGATGGTAAAAGAAGGGGATACGTTATCGCTTGGTAAACACCGGCTGAAATTCGTTATGGCTCCGATGGTTCATTGGCCGGAGGTTATGTTTACATATGATGAGACGGATAAAGCATTATTTTCTGCAGACGCCTTTGGTATATTTGGGACTAATAACGGAAATCTGTTTAATGATGAGCAGCAGTTTAGAGCGAAGGACTTTGTGGACGATGCCCGTCGGTATTATGCCAATATCGTAGGAAAGTATGGACCGCAGGTGCAGGCGGCGCTTCGAAAGCTTTCGGGTCTGGAGATTTCACTTCTTTGCCCACTGCATGGACCGGTCTGGCGGAGTGATTTCGATTATATTATCGGTTTATATGAACGCTGGTCAAAGTATGAGGCAGAGGAACAGGGCGTTGTCGCATTCTATAATTCTGTATATGGAAATACAGAGTCTGTAATCAATGGGCTCCTGATTAGACTTGCGGAACGAGGTATTAAAAACATTCGTGCCTATGATGTTTCCAAAACGGATGTATCGTATTTGATTGCGGAAGCGTATAGGGTCACAAATTTGATCATTGGTGCGACTACATATAATAATGGTCTTTTCCCGAAAATGGAAAATCTGGTATCGGACATGAAAGCGGTGGCGGTACAGAACAAAAAAGTGTCCATTGTGGAGAACGGAAGTTGGGCACCTGCAGCGGCAAAGATATTGCATGAAGAATTTGACGGTATGAAGAATATGAGTTATATCGGAGAGACACTGACAATCAGATCGGCACAGTATTCAAAAGAAGCATTGGATACATTGGCAGATGCGATTGCAGAATCTTTGAAGGGCTGAATTTATACAATTCTGACTTTTAAAAGTGAGGCATCAAAGAAGTCCCGGTGGAACCGTATCCCATATTAAGTTGTGTATTTGATGGAAAGTGGTATAATAGTCCCGTAATATGTCGAAAAATTAGGACAGGAGAGCTTTTTTTTCTGGAAAAGATCATGCAGCATGAGCTTTGGGCGAAGTGCTGCAACGGAGCAAAGTAATGAAAAAATTGATTTCTCTGATCATGTTGACGTGCATGTTGCTTCTTGGTTGCGACCGTAGGGGTCCGCTGGTATATAATGTCAACAAATCAGATGAGCTAAAAGAGTATGAGTCAGAATCTGCGGCGGAAGAGTCCTTTGAACAGGCCATGGAATTAAAGGAAAGCATGGCGGAGTCCGAGAATGCAGAAATGGCTAAGAAACTGGTCTGGTCTAAGAAGACACCGACAAAAACTCCAACGCGAGTAAAGGGAATATATCTTACGGCCAATACCGCAGGTACACAGGAAACGATGGAGCAGATCATCCGGGGCATTGATACAACAGAAATCAATGCGGTGGTAATTGATATTCTTGGGGATTCCGGTCGCATTAGCTATCAGATGGATAATGAGCTGGTACACCAGCTTGGTTCTGCGATGAATACCATACCGGATATACATGCGCTGATGGCAGAACTCAAGGCGCATAAGATCTATACGATTGCACGTATTGTGACTTTTCGAGATCCGTATCTGGAGTCTGTAAAGCCGGAATGGTTAAATCACAATGCGGATGGTACCGTATTTCATGATAATTCCGGCATGGCATGGGTGGACCCGTATAATCGTGAGGCCTGGGAATACAAGGTGCAGGTGGCTGAGCAGTGTGCAGACGATGGATTTGATGAAATTCAGTTTGACTACGTTCGGTTTTGCACGGAGAAGGGGATGAATAATGTAACCTATCCGGAAACAGAAACCGAAGGCAAGAGCAAAACGGATATTATTACAGAATTTGTTCGTTTTGCATCCGATCGGCTGGCGGCGAAAAATGTATTTATGTCGGCGGATGTGTTTGGAACAATTATTGGTTCTTATGTTGACACATTGGCAGTCGGCCAGGATTATCCGGTTATGGCGGAAGCGACAGATTATATGTGCCCTATGATTTATCCTTCTCATTACGGAAATGGCAACTTTGGATTGGACGTACCCGATACACATCCGTATGAGGCAATTCTTGGGGCTTGTAATTCCTCGGTGAAGGAATTAAAGCTGAATTATGCAGAAGGAAAACATCAGGCGGTGGTAAGACCGTGGCTTCAGGGATTTACAGCATCCTATCTGGAAACATATATTCATTATGACCCGGAGCAGATTCGCCAGGAAATTCAGGCGGTCTATGATGCAGGATATGATGAGTGGATCATCTGGAATGCGGCCAACAATTATGACTGGAGTGCTTTCTATTCCGATGCACAAGCAGCGCAGGAAGATCAACAGATTGCTGCAAAGCGGGGAGTGGTGCAGGAGTCTGCGGCTGCATCTACGGAAATGAATATGACGCAGAGATGAGTTGAACAAAAGATGAGAGATAACAGCAGATTTAATATACAAGAAGAGTTGCAGAAACTCCCGGCTATGCCGGGAGTTTATTTGATGCATGGACCGAAGGATGAAGTCATCTATGTCGGCAAGGCAAAGATTTTGAAAAACCGTGTGAAACAGTATTTTCAGAAGTCCTATAAAAAATCTGTCAAAATTCAGCAGATGGTTAGTCTGGTGGAGCGGTTTGAGTATATTGTGGTGGACTCCGAGCTGGAAGCTTTGATGCTTGAGAACAATCTGATCAAGGAATATAAACCGCGATACAATACTTTGCTTAAGGATGACAAGACCTATCCTTATATAAAGGTGACAAACGAAGCGTATCCCAGAGTCATGAAGGTTCGTAAACGCTATACGGATAAGGCAAAATATTTTGGACCATATGCTTCGAATGAGCAGGTGAATGAAGTTATTGATCTGATCCGGAAAACCTTTCGAATCCGTAATTGTGATAAAAGCTTTACACCGGATCATCCGGCGATGAATAAATGCATGTACTATGATATTCATCAGTGTGATGCACCATGTATTCAAAAG
Organism: uncultured Eubacteriales bacterium; assembly: GCA_900318695.1. Classification (GTDB taxonomy): domain Bacteria; phylum Bacillota; class Clostridia; order Lachnospirales; family Lachnospiraceae; genus Oribacterium. Next base: position 3,247 of record ONLM01000078.1, read on the forward strand.
ATAACGCAGGAGGATTATCGAATACAGGTTGAGAAGGCAATCGATTTTTTGAATGGAAAATACGAAGATATTGTGAAGGAGCTGACGCGAAAAATGATGCGGGCTTCGGATAATATGGATTTTGAGACAGCCATTGAGATGCGAGACCTGATTCGCTCGATTGAAGCGGTGCAGAACCGCCAGAAGATCATTGCCTATGATTCAGAGGACAGGGATATTATCGGTATGCGCAGAGAATGGTCGGATTGTATTATCCAGATCTTCTATGTGCGGGACGGAAAAATCATTGGACGGGATCATCAGTTTGTGGACATTGACCGGGAAGAAACCGATGAAGACATTCTGACGGAATTTATCAAGCAGTATTATGACGGGACGCCGTTTGTGCCAAAGGAAATATTTGTTCAGAAAGAACTTCCGGAAAAAGATATTCTCGAACAGTGGCTCAGCCAGGAAAAGGGAAAGAAAGTTCATATTGTTACACCGCAGATCGGAAAGAAAGAGAAGTTGGTTGAACTTGCGATTACCAATGCCGGTATTCTTATGAACCGATACCGGCAGCAATATCGTGAGGAAGATCAAAAGGCTCTGCGGGCATTGCATGAGCTCCAGGATATCATCGGTATGGAAGAACTTCCGCGGCGCATTGAGTCATATGATATTTCAAATACATCCGGTGTGCTGAATGTTGGCTCGATGGTTGTCTACCAGAATGGCAAAGCCAAGAACAGCGATTATCGTAAGTTTCGGATTCAGTCGGTTCAGGGTGCAGACGACTATGGGTCTATGAAAGAAATGCTTACGAGAAGATTTGAGCATGGACTTAGGGAAATGAGAGAAAATGCAGATGCGGGAAAAGACAATGCGGCCGGATCTTTTTCGAATTTTCCGGATCTTATTTGTATGGATGGCGGAAAGGGACAGGTGAATGTCTGCGAGGAAGTGCTCCGGGATTTGGGGATCACTTCTGTTATTGTAACGGGTATGATCAAGGATGATCATCATAGAACAAGGGCATTGCTGTATCAGAACAGGGAACTTCCTGTTGACGAGCATTCAGAAGCGTTTAAGCTTCTTACAAGAATTCAGGATGAGGTTCACCGCTTTGCAATTGAATACCATCGTTCTTTGCGTGCAAAGAATCAGATTCGTTCCCTTCTGGATGATATTAAGGGAGTCGGCGCTGTGCGAAAGAAGGCGTTGATGAAGCAATTCGGTGATATTGATCATATTCGGGTCGCAAGCGTAGAAGATCTTTCACGCTGCCCGTCTATGGATGAATATACGGCCCGCCAGGTGTACGATTTTTTCCATAATAATCCGGACACGGCAATTGGGACCTTTAAAGTGGATGGAAATCAAAAAAATGGTAAGGACTAAGGCAAAAAATCTTAAGGGTTTTTATGAAAATCACAATATACAAGAAGATCAAAGGCTGTTAAGATAATAGTCACTGTGAAAAAAGTATAGATTTTTACATTCAATATAGAGGGTACAATGGCAGAACGATATCAGAACTCAAGATCCAGAGGACAATCACGCTCGAGGGGGGCGTATTCCAAAGAGGCCGGCAGCGCTTCTTATGGTCAAGTACGCAGAAAAACGGCATCCGGTCGAAACAGTTCCGGATATGGTCCTGGCCGATATCATAAAAAGAACAGAAAAGACAACAATAATATGATAGCCGTTCTAGGTGTGGCGGCGGTAATTATCGTAGCCGGCGGTCTGTTTTTTTTGACACGACATGGATTGTTGAAAAACGGCGAGGCAGGGACGAGCGCAGCTGCCGAAGTAGAGAGCACGGCATTTGATCCGGATGTAATCCGGAAGGATTTATATCTTGATATTTCGGCGTATAATCCGAATGCGGAAAAGCTGAATCTGAATGGTATGAATCGAGAGGCTTTGAAACAGGCTATTCAGGACAGCTATGAGTGGAATCTGACGGTCACGAATGGTAATCCGAACCTTGATAAGTTTAAGATGCCGGATCTTAGCAGCATTAATAAAAATAAGGAAACCAAGGCGGCTGAGACCGATGCCAATGCGGATAATGAAGGAACAGAAGAAATTACAGAGGTTGAAAATCCGTATAAGAATATAAGCATTCGGCCGGAAGCGGCAAGCTATACGCTCCCGGATCTGTTGGCTCCGCATGTGGACGATGAAGTAGAACGCATTTTTTCGGATTATGAATCTTCCGGACAAAAAGCAGCTGCCGAACCATCCGCAGAGTCGGCATCCGGCACAGAAACAGCTTCTGCTCCGGAGACTTCTGCGGCGAAGGGAGCGGACTATGTATTATCGCTGCCGGACATGAAATCGGAGGTTTCGGACTACATGAAGCAGCTTGCTGTGGTCTGGAAAATGGAACCAAAGAATGGAGACATTACTTCCTTTGACAAGAAATCCGGAGAGTTCGTTTTTGGAGGTTCGGTAGACGGATATTCTGTGAATGCGGAAGCAACCGCAGCGAAGATCATGGAAGCTCTGGAGAAGTGTGACTATTCTGCGAAGATTCAAACCGAGGGAAGCAAGGTTGTTGCTTCGGATGATTCGATCAAGTCAAAATATACAACAATCGGTTCGTTTACCACAAAGACAACGGCCAATGCAATCCGTAACAAAAACATTGAACTTGCCGCTGCGGCACTTAATGGAACTGTGGTTCAGCCGGGTGAGGAGTTTTCGTTTAATGAAACGGTAGGGCAGAGAACTGCTGAAAGAGGATTCGGCGGTGCACCTGCATATAATAATGGAGAAGTCGTAGAAGAAATCGGCGGTGGTGTTTGTCAGGTATCATCTACGTTGTTTAATGCGGTATTCCGTTCCGGATTAACAACTACATATCGGCGTTCTCATACCTTTGCACCGAATTACGTCACTCCGGGCTGTGATGCAACGGTTTCCTGGCCGGGGCCGGATTACAAATTTGTTAATAATTCCAGTCATGCAATCGGTATTCGGGCGTGGTATGCAGATCGTACCATGAATGTACAGATTTACGGTATTCGTATTCTTCCGGAGGGCGAATCCTGGGGACTTACTGCCGAGAAGGTAAAGGATCTTCCGATCCCGGCACCACAGATTATTACACCGGATAAGGGAAAAGAAAGTGCCGGTACTGCGGGCAGCGAATGGCAGGCATATAAGATTATAACGAAGAACGGCAAGGAAGAACGGGTGAAGGATCATTATACAAGTTATAAGGGTCATACACCGATGGTCTATGATACGACGGTTCAGGCAAGCATTGCTGCAGAGTCTGCTGCACAGGCTGAGGCTTCTAAGGAAAGTCATGAAAATGTGGAAGAACCGGCAAAGTCTGAAACGTCTGCAGAAGTAAAGGAGACGAAAGAGACCAAGTCCGAGAATCCGGAATTAGCGGAGCAACCGGGCGGAAATGTGAGCGAGGAAGGATCCGAGCTCGTTCCGGAAGGACCGGAAAACATGAACTAATCAACAGACTATGAATGGAAAGGTCGTCGCGTAGCGGCGACCTTTTTGCTATGTGGAAATAAGGTTGAAGGAGAGAACGGGAAAAAAATAAAAAACTTTGTGATAATGGAGAGGAGTTTTGCCGATATTTTCTATTGAGACGCTAAAAAGTAGGGCAAAAATTAAACCATGTAAGGAAAGAAACAAAATTAATGGGGTATTGTTCAAAATATACTATAGTAAATAGGTAGGAATTGAAAATATGGTGCAAGATGATTGTTTTTATTTTTGTACCAACCCGTTTTTCTTTGCAATTCATGGCATAAATGATATAATTTTATCCAGTATGATATCCCGTGGTCTATGGGTTCATATAATAACCGCGTTCATGTGGGCTATTCATTTTTTAGGAGGAATTCTTATGGCAAGAAAAATGAAAACCATGGATGGAAACCAGGCTGCTGCACATGCATCTTATGCATTTACAGAAGTTGCTGCGATCTATCCTATTACTCCTTCATCCGTTATGCCAGAGCATATGGATGAGTGGGCGACTGAAGGAAGAAAGAACCTTCTTGGTCAGCCTGTACAGGTAACCGAGATGCAGTCTGAGGCTGGTGCTGCAGGTGCAGTTCACGGTTCTCTTGCTGCAGGTGCTCTTACTACAACATTTACAGCATCACAGGGTCTTCTTCTTATGATCCCTGATCTTTACAAGGTAGCTGGTGAGCAGCTTCCAGGCGTATTTGATGTTTCTGCTCGTGCTGTTGCATCTCACGCACTTAATATCTTCGGTGATCATTCCGATGTTATGGCATGCCGCCAGACTGGTGCTGCAATGCTTTGTGAGTCTTCTGTACAGGAAGTTATGGATCTTACACCGGTTGCACATCGTTCTGCACTTAAGGGCCACATTCCTTTCATCAACTTCTTTGATGGTTTCAGAACTTCTCACGAGATTCAGAAGATTGAAGAGTGGGATTATGAAGATCTTAGAGATATGGTTGACTGGGAGTATGTTGATGAGTTCAGAGCTCATGCATTAAACCCGAACCACCCGGTTGAGAGAGGTTCTGCTCAGAACCCTGATATCTTCTTCCAGGCTCGTGAGGCTTCAAACCCTTATTATGATGCAATGCCTGCTATTGTACAGGAGTACATGGATAAGGTTAATGCAAAGCTTGGTACAGACTATAAGCTTTTCAATTACTATGGTGCAGCGGATGCTGAGCATGTAATCGTAGCTATGGGTTCTGTTAACGATACAATTGAAGAGACTATTGATTACCTTGCTAAGCAGGGTCAGAAGGTCGGTGTTGTTAAGGTTAGACTTTACAGACCGTTCTCTACTGAGGCATTCCTTGCTGCAATTCCTAAGACTGTAAAGACAATCTCTGTTCTTGACAGAACAAAGGAGCCAGGTTCTATCGGTGAGCCTCTTTACCTCGATGTTGTTGCTGCTCTTCAGCACTCTGATCTTAAGGATGTTACTGTTCTTTCCGGCCGTTATGGTCTTGGTTCTAAGGATACAACTCCTGCTCAGATCGTTGCTGTATACGAGAACAAGGACAAGAAGCGTTTCACAATCGGTATTGATGATGATGTTACACACCTTTCACTGAAGGTTGGTCCAGCTATCGTTACAACACCAGAGGGAACAATCAACTGTAAGTTCTGGGGTCTTGGTGCCGACGGTACTGTAGGCGCTAACAAGAACTCTATCAAGATCATTGGTGATAACACAGATCAGTATGCTCAGGCTTATTTTGATTATGATTCAAAGAAGTCTGGTGGTGTTACTATGTCTCACCTCAGATTTGGTAAGAAGCCTATCAAGTCTACTTACCTTATCCACAAGGCAAACTTCGTTGCTTGTCATAACCCAGCTTACCTTACCAAGTTCAACATGGTACAGGAGCTTGTTGATGGTGGTACATTCCTTCTCAACTGTGTATGGTCTAAGGATGAGATCGCAGAGCACATCCCTGGCCAGGTTAAGAAGTACATGGCTGATCACAAGATCAACTTCTACATCATCAATGGTGTAAAGATCGGTATTGAGACCGGTATGGGTCCTACACGTATCAACACAATTCTTCAGTCTGCATTCTTCACACTGACTGGCATCATTCCTCCAGAGGAAGCTAACAAGCTTATGAAGGATGCTGCACAGAAGACATACGGCCGTAAGGGTGAGGATGTCGTTAAGAAGAACTGGGCAGCAATCGATGCCGGTGCTAACGCATTCGAGAAGATTGAGATCCCTGCTGATTGGGCTAACGCTCAGGATGAAGGCCTTGAGTTCAAGGATAAGACAGAAGGCAGAAAGGAAGTTCTTGACTTCGTTAATAACATCCAGAATGCTGTTTCTGCTCAGGAAGGTAATGGTCTTCCAGTATCTGCATTCAATGAGTATGTAGATGGTACAACTCCATCTGGTACAGCTGCATATGAGAAGAGAGGTATCGCTGTTCTCGTTCCTAACTGGAATCCGGACAACTGTATCCAGTGTAACTTCTGTTCATATGTATGTCCTCATGCAGCTATCCGTCCATTCGCTTATACAGAGGATGAGGCTAAGGCAGCTCCACAGGGCGACCTTACAAAGGATATGACTGGTATGCCAGGTTACAAGTTTGGTATCAAGGTTTCTGTACTTGACTGTACAGGTTGTGGATCTTGTGCAAACGTATGTCCTGGTATGAAGGGTGCTAAGGCTCTTGAGATGAAGCCAATCGCTGAGGAGCTCGACAGACAGAAGTTCTTTGACTATGCTGAGAAGCTTCCGGTTAAGGAAGAGGTTATCGCTAAGTTCAAGGAGACAACTGTTAAGGGATCTCAGTTCAAGAAGCCATTACTTGAGTACTCAGGCGCATGTCCTGGTTGTGGAGAGACTCCATACGCTAAGCTGATCACACAGCTCTTCGGTGACAGAATGTACATCTCAAATGCAACTGGATGTTCTTCTATCTGGGGTAACTCATCACCTTCAACTCCTTACACAGTAAATGCTAAGGGCCAGGGTCCTGCATGGGATAACTCACTCTTTGAGGATGCTGCTGAGTTCGGTTATGGTATGTTACTTGCTCAGAATGCAATCCGTGACAGACTTAAGAGAGAGGTTGAGGAGCTCGCTGCTAAGGATGCATCTGTTAAGGATGCAGCACAGGAGTGGCTTGATACATTCTCTGTAGGCGCTACAAACGGCGCAGCTACTGAGAAGCTTGTTGCAGCTCTTGCAAATAACTCTGATGATCTTGCTAAGGACATCGTTAAGAATAAGGACTTCCTTGCTAAGAAGAGCCAGTGGATCTTCGGTGGTGATGGATGGGCTTATGATATCGGATTTGGCGGACTTGATCATGTACTTGCTTCCGGCAAGGATATCAACGTAATGGTATTTGATACTGAGGTTTACTCAAATACAGGTGGACAGTCTTCTAAGTCAACTCCTTCAGGTGCTGTAGCTCAGTTCGCTGCAGGTGGTAAGGAGACTGGTAAGAAGGATCTCCCAGGCATCGCTATGTCTTATGGCTATGTATATGTAGCTCATATCAACATGGGTGGTGACTATGCTCAGACTGTTAAGGCAATCGCTGAGGCAGAGGCATATCCAGGACCTTCACTGATCATTGCATACGCTCCATGTATCAACCATGGTATTAAGAAGGGTATGGCAAAGGCTATGGATGAGGAGAAGCTTGCTCTTCAGTCCGGCTACTGGAACAACTTCAGATTCAATCCTAACGGTGGTGAGCAGAAGTTCACTCTTGATTCTAAGGAGCCTGATTTCACAGGTTACCAGGATTTCCTGAAGGGTGAGGTTCGTTACCTTTCACTTGGTCTTAAGAACCCAGAGAGAGCAAAGGCTCTTGATGAGAAGAACCAGGCAGAGGCAGAGGCTAGATATTCACACCTCAAGAAGCTTGTAGATCTTTACAACAACTAATCCGGTTGGAAATAAAGTGATAAAAGAGGAAGCGATTTAATCGCTTCCTCTTTTTTGCGCCAGAATTGCACAGACTTGCGAGTTGGATACACTCATGCTAATATATATCCGTAAAAGTTTGCTTTTTGACACTGAGAAAGTGGGATACATAATGAGAAAAGTTATTGTAGCGGTAGTGGGAAGACCGAATGTAGGTAAATCCACACTGTTTAATGTAATTGCTGGAAAACAGATTTCCATCGTTAAGGATACACCCGGCGTTACAAGAGACCGCATCTATGCAGATGCCTCTTGGTTGAATTATAATTTTACACTGGTTGATACGGGCGGAATTGAGCCGGACAGCTCGGATATTATTCTGTCTCA